>DATCYH010000200.1:0-13194 GCA_036570405.1 Nocardioides sp. | reverse complement strand
GCTCGGGTACGTCGTCGGGCCGCAGCGCAACGGGACCAGCCTGTGGAAGCCCACGATCGACGCCCTCGACCCGCTCCTTGGCCGTACCCGGGAGGACCGGGACTGGCACCCCAAGGACGGCCGGATCACGGACCTCGCGCTCCACGTCCACGTCGACCAGACGCTCGGTCACGATGTCGTGGTCAGTATCGCCGCGGCGCCTGCCGCAGGAGAGGACACCGCCCGATGACTTTGACCTTCGCCCAGATCATGGCCAGCGGCGGCATCGACCCCACCGGAGCACTGGTCATCCGGCACGCCTATGTGCGTGAGCACGAGGACGGGAGTGTCGGCATCCACGGAGACTCCTCTGACGCCGAGATCATGGCCTACACCCGCGTCCAGTCGGCCAACACCCGAACCTTTCCCGCCAACCCACCCGGCGTCTGGGTCGTGTTCTTGCCCGAGGGTGGCGATCGAGCACGCTTGTGGTCGGTGCTCATCAACCAGGGCGAGATCTCCCACGACGGGCAGCTCCGCACCTTCGACCTGCAACCGTCGGATCTGCTGGGCGACTTGAACAAGCGCCTTGTGATCGGCTGGCGCTCGCCTCGCACCTGGCGCATCAACGCGACCACGGCCGCCGAGTATCCGGTGATGGAGATCGCCGACGCAGAGCCCGTCAGGTTCCCCGGATTCGACGCCCTCACCCTGGAATACCCCCAGTTGCAGGCCGTGATCCGCGAACACCGCTACGCCGCCTGGCGTACCGCGCTCTCCGCGGTCATCGGCATCTACCTCATCACCGACACCCGCGACGGCCGGCACTACGTCGGCAAGGCCGATGGAGCCGAGACCATCCTGCAACGCTGGGCCGCCTACGCGACCAACGGTCACGGCGGCAACGTAGAGCTGCGTAACCTCAACCCGGCCACGTTCCGGCTCTCCGTGCTTAGGGTCTTCGACCCCGCCACTCCTACCCGAGAGGTTGACGCCGCCGAGAGCCACTACAAGTACGCGCTCGACTCACGCCGGCACGGTCTGAACCGCAACTGATCCGCGCACTTCTGTCGGTCCCCTAGGGCAGAGTTCCCTCGTGCCATTGACGGCGCAGCACGCCGACGCGGGCGTGCTCGACGCAACCGTTGACCCGCTCGGTGAAGGTGCGCCCTGGGAGGCGATCCACCGAGCGCGACCCCGCGCGCCCTTGACCTGCAGGGAATGCGGGCATGGTCTCCACGCCAAGCTCTCCCCAAAGGGGCTGCGGTTCTTCGCCCACGACCGCGCAGCGCCCACCTGCTCGCTGGTCGGCGAGACGATGGCCCACCGATTGCTCAAACTGCAGCTGGCCTCAGCCATCCGCGATGCCGGCTGGTACGCCGAACTCGAGGTCGCTGGCGAGGGCTGGCGGGCCGACGTGCTGGCCACCAGTCCCGACGGCACCAGGCGGATGGCCTGGGAGGCCCAGCTGGCCCAGATCACCGGCGCCGAGCTGCGTGAGCGCACCGCCCGAATGGAGGCTTCCGGGGTACCGGTGTGCTGGGTCACCGACCACGAACGGCCGTGGATCGGAGAAGTCCCCGCCATCCGGATCGCACTGCCCGCCGAGCCAGCGCCGTCCGCGGCCACCGATGCGAAGGTCGTAGACGGGACCGGCGTATTCCTCGAGTCGTGGTGTCCGCGCCGGCGCTGCGAAAACGATGGCGGTACTCCAGGCCCTTGCCCTGGCCACGGCTGGTGGCGCCCGGTCGTGCCCGCCGTTGACCTCAGGGTGTTCGTCGGCGGTGTCCTGTCCGGCACGATCAGAGCGCACCAGGCCATCGCACTCAGCAGATCCCTGGACTCAGCGCGGATCGTGTGGACCACCCGGCCGCACGTCATCACCGAACGCACCCAACTGGAAGCAATCGAGCGCCGGTGTGAGCACGACGAACTCGCGAACGCAGAGCGTGAACGTCACTTGGCCGCGATCGCGGCCAAGCTCGCCCGCCAACAGGCGCTCACCCCACCCGCGGTCGCGCTGGTGGGCACCGAAGCGCGGGGCTACGTCGGGGTGCGTGACGCGACGCCGGAGTGGGCGATGGGAGTGCCCCTGTTCGTGCACGACATGCCGCTGGGCGTCGTCAGCCCGGTTGTCAGCCGCATAAAGGGTGAGGTTCGAGAGAGGTTCCGCGAGCTCACGCTCTTCGTGGCCACGGAGAGCGAGCTGAGTGCACTCCGACGAGCGTGCGTGCCTGAACAGCGGATCGTCCTCTTCAAGGTCGAGATCCCCGCGGCTCCGCGACCGCCGGCGGTGACCTACAGGAGAGCAGGGCGGGTGCGGTAGACCTGCACCTGGTCGCGCAGCTCGTTGCTTGCAATCGCCAGTCCGGCGTACGCCGCGGCCGCAGCCGCCAGGTTGAACGACGACGCCGGCGTGCATACGACGTCCGAGGCGCCCAGTGAGTCCTGCTCGAGGCGGTCGGCGAAGGTGTCGGCGGCCGCGGCCGCGTCTGCCGCGTGCTGGGTGATCCCCGCCGGCACCGGCTTGCCAGTCCCCGATACGAAGGCCTCCCACACGAACAGATCCGCATCCCCTGCCAGCCACAATTCGGGACGGGTCGTGCACCGCAGCGTGGGGATACCGGAACCGATGCGCTCGAGCAACCACGCCATCTGCACCAGGCCCGTAGCCAGGGCACCGCTGCCGGCGCCAGCCGACCAGGGCCTCGAGTGACCATCGACGGTCTCACCCTGGCGGGCGCGCCCCAGGGTCATCCACCCGTCGAGCCCGACAGGGCTGACGGGAACCATCAGGGGAGCCTCGAACCCGAGGGCTACTGGCACGCCGGAGCCAAGTGCATCCAGTACGGCCACCGCCGAGCCCTCGGGGTTCCGCCCACCTTCCCCGACTGGACGACGACCCGGGAGATCCAGGCCGGCCCAGGCGAAGTTGGAGCGGACTGAGCCGACGTCGACTGCGACCACGCGCGCCTTCATCAGCGAGCTCACGCGCGATCGCTCGACGAGCCTCGCGGGTACTCGACGCCGAAGTGGTCCGCGATGAGAGCGGTCGTCTCACAGCCCCAGCTCGAGCGGCGATCCATGGGATCCGGGTCGTCATCGAGCGAGTCGCACACGCCCGTGCCGGCCCCGCAGTCGCGGTGTAGTGCCAGGAGCTTGCGGGCGAGCGGGTCGTTGATCGTGTTGAGACGACGCATCGCGTCCACCCACCGAGAGACTGGTGTGGGGGAGTCGTCGACCTCGTGCACGACGTCCATGCGCCATGCCGCGCTGGCCTCCTCGTCGTACTCGTAGCGGGTCATCAGCGCATCCCGAAGAACGAGGTGATCCGGTCGACCTGCTTCTGGTCCAGCAGCGCCGGCCGACAGGCCCCGTAGGCGTTGGTCAGGTCGATGACGAGCTGTCGGGTCTGGTCGAGGCTGAGGTCGATGGTCGCCGTCTCGCCGTCGGTGCTGGTCACTTTGAGGTCGACGCGCTGGACGTCCTCATCGACGTAGCGGGCATGAGCCCCGATCTTCTTGGCCCTGACGGCCTCGCTGCGCTTGAAGAATCCCACGGTTGAATCGTGGCACGCCGGCCCCCGGCGCAGGGGTGGAATGGCTGGCGAGCTCAGTGGGTCGACCAGGTGAGGCCGAGGATCCGGAGAGCCTCCTGGACGTCGGGGTGCTCAGGGGAGAGCGCGTGGTGCTCGATCGCGTCGAGGGTAGAGCTGACCGCGGGGTCCTCGGCGCGCTCGAACACGGCCCACAGGGCGAGGTCGTCGCCGTGCCTGGAGGCGAAGGTGACTCCGTCGAGCTCGGTGCTGGCGTGCAGGTAGGTGGCCACGGACTGGGTGAGTGCCCTCGGGCGTCCGTCCTTGAGCGCCGCCGCGTCGAAGTCGTGCAGGTTCAGCAGGTGGGCGAGGGCGACGAACTGCGGCCGCAGCGCCGCGATGGACTCGGCCGCCGTGACGGCACAGAAGCGGCCGGTCAGCGTCGCACTCGCCGCAGAACGAGGCTCCAGCCACGAGTAGGAGATCTCGCCGGCCCGCGCGGTCGGATACACCGCCCCGTCCTCGTCGTCCTCCACGATGTCGTCCAGCTCGAGCGCGAGCGTCGGGTCCGGCCGGAAGCCGGCGAGGACCTCGAGCAGGCAGGCCAGGAGCGTGGAGCCGGCATAGACGGTGCGGAAGTTGCCCTGCCGGTCGTCCCATCGACCGTGGAACCGGCCGTCTGCGCCGGCCCACTCCCAACCCGACCAGGCCCAGGGCTCCGGCTTGAAGCCGACCCGCCAGACCTCCTCGGCCGCATCGACGACGACCAGCTGGGGCGCCTCAGCCACCGGCGACGTCATCCGGCAGCGGCGAACGCGCGCGCGGCCGCCAGGATGCTGGGGCCGACCTGCTCGAGGTCGCCTTCACGCAGCAGCCGCGCGGGTGCGACATCGTCGAGCCGCGGGTTCATGCCCTGGAACCACGCCTGGATGACCGCGGCCGAGTCCTTGCCGCGCAGCAGTGCAGCGATCCGGTAGGCCATCCGTAGCCGGTTGACTACGTCGGTCGACGGGGTGCGTGCGTCGCCAGCGTCGGCCCACTGCCGGACCGCTCGGGTCTCCTGGACCGATCCCAGATAGGCGACCAGCTTGGCGCCAAGCAGGTCGCGCAGCCGCTCGACGAGATCCGGCGTCGTCAGCCGCACCGACTCTTCGTAGGCGCGCAGGTCGCCGCGGGCGATGGTCGACTGAGTGCTCATACCTGCAGTGTGTCACGTGCCGCAGCCCGATCCAATACCTAATCCCGTATTTCATCACACCCTTAATCACACCGCCGATAACATAGATTATGTCAACATGTAGCCTGCGTATTGCATCAGATGAATCACGACCCGGCCCAGACCCACTGGCCCCCACCAGTCGGCCCGACTAGGCACCTGACCTGCACAAACAACCTCGGCGCACGGCGCACCAGGGGGTCGTGAGCGGCGACGACAACCGTCACGGGCGCTTGTGAGTGGTGACGCCGACACGCCGCTGACCTGCACAAACAACCTGAGCGTCTCATCGGATGCATCATTGAATCAGTGGGTGCAACCGGAATCTCGGGAGTTTTCGATGCAGATAGACGGCTCAGGACGGGTCCACGCGGTGCAGTCGTTGCCGGTCCTGCGGCCCGACGAGCAGGTGCTCCAGTTGATGCTCGAGGGCTGGCGCAACCAGCAGTTGTCACGCAACCTCCAGTTCGCCACCATCGAGCAGCGTCTGCGTTGTGTCCTGCGCTTCATCGACCACGTCAACGTGGACCCGTGGCACTGGACGCCAGCGATGGTCGAGGAGTTCTCGGCCGACCTGCGCACCGTCAAGCATGTGGCCCACTCGACTCTGCGGGGCTACCACTCTGCGCTGCGCGCGTTCAACAACTACATCAGCAACCCCGACTACGGCTGGGATCTGATCTGCGAGAAGTACTTCGGCACCCACCCGGCCCAGGTCTTCTTCGACTGGAACACCGCTCCCCACGTCCAGGAGTACGACGGACGCCCCAGCAAGCGGCCCTACACGCGCGAGGAACTCGTGGCGCTGTTCGATCACGCCGATGACGAGGTTGAACGCATCGGCGCATCCGGCCGCAAGGGCTGGCAGCCCGCCTACCGCGATGCAGCCATGATGAAGATCGCTTACGCCTACGGACTCCGCTTCAACGAGCTACGCCACCTGCAGACCGTCGACTTCGCCCGCAATCCACACGCACGCGAGTTCGGCACCTTCGGCGTCTGCAAGGTCCGCTATGGCAAGGCGCGACGCGGCTCCCCACACAAGGGGCGCAGCGTGCTGACCGTCTGGCGATGGACCCCAGGCATCCTCGAGGACTGGCTTGCCAACGGCCGCGGCGAGCCCGGCACCCTCGACTTGTTTCCCAGCGAGCGCGGCGGCCTGGTCGTCGAGTCGACCCTGATCAGGCGAGTGCGTCGGTACTGCGAGGAACTCGGCTTCTCCGACGGGCTCGACCTCCACTCGTTTCGGCGCTCGTACGCCACCCACCTACTTGAGGACGGTTGGGACCCTCGGTTCGTTCAGGACCAGATGGGCCACGAGCACGCGACGACCACCGGGATCTACCAGTTCGTCTCCGACGAGTTCCGACGCTCCACCCTCAGGACCGCGCTGGACCGTACGGTGACCGAAGCCATGCAACGCAGGACCGAGGACGGCACATCATGAAGCGCAAGGTCGACTACACCTGGCGACTGGCCGAGCTGATGGCGGCCCGGGGCCTGCACAACACCACGGACCTGATTCCCCTGTTGGCCGAACGCGACATCACCCTGTCGCGTCCACAGGTCTACCGTCTGGTGAACCAGCGCCCAGAGCGGATGTCACTCCAGGTCGTCGCTGCCCTGTGCGACATCTTCGACTGCACTCCCGCGGACCTGCTCACCACCACGGCGGCCGATGTACGCGTCCGCAAGACCGCTACGGCTTCCCCGCCGAACGTGGTCTCGCTCGACCGCACCGTACGGCCCCGCCGCGCGAACATCCTCGACGAGTAGACCCCAGGAGCCGCGATGGACCCGAAGCCCGTTGGCCTCTCCCCTCGCTCAACCGTGCGCGGCCGCCCGCGCACGACGAGCACCCGCGACGACCCCTGCGCGCGCTGCGGACGAGACATCCCGCGCCTCGCGAAGCGATGGCCAGAAGGCCGACTCTGCAACATCTGCTACTACGACGCCATCCACGCTCGCGGCACCTGCCCCGAGTGCCTCCAAGATCGGCTGCTGCCAGGCCCGCCCAATGCCGACGGCCTACCAATCTGCTCGACTTGCGCCGACATCCCCTACGACTTCCACTGCGAACGCTGCGACGTCGAATCGGGCCACCATCGTGGACGTCGGTGTGCGCGCTGCGCACTGCGCGACGACCTGAACGGCCTTCTCGGGCGAGTTCCAACCGACGGCGCACTCACGGGCCTCGTCGATGCACTGTGCGCTTCGGACCGTCCCGAGTCGATCCTCGTCTGGAAGCGCTCATCCAAGGTCCAGGAACTGCTTCGGGGCCTTGGCGACGGCACCATCCCGGTATCGCACGAAGGTCTCGACTCCGTGCCCGGCAAGCACGCCGAGCATCTGCGTGTACTGCTGCAGCATCACGGCCTGCTCCCCCAGCGCGACCCCTACCTTCCCCGCTTCGAGCGATGGATCGACGACAAGCTCGACGGACTCCCAAACGAGGTGCGCCAACCCGTTCAGCACTTCGCCACCTGGCACCACCTCCGACGGATCCGCGCCAAGGCAGCCGCAGGCGCGTCCACGCGAGGCCCAGTTCATTCGGCCAAACAGGAGATCACCGAAACGGTGAAGTTCCTCCTCTGGATCCACGAGACCTACCAGCGAACCGCCACCACCTGCACGCAGCAAGACGTCGACGAGTGGCTTGCCGCCGGACCTACTACGCGCCGCGCGATCAGAACATTCTTCGTCGTCGCGAAGAAGGCGCGCCTGAACACGAGGGTGACCGTTCAACACCGGTCAGCTAAGCGCAGCCCCACCCTCAGCCAGGACCAACGGCTCGCCTGGATCCACGAACTCCTGACCGGCACCAGCGAGTCACTCCCCTACCGCGTCGCCGGGATGCTCCTGCTGCTCTACGCCCAGCCGCTGGTCAAGGTCGTCACCTTCCCGACCAGCATCGTCGACGACAGCGACACCGGCATGAGCATCACACTCGGCTCACACCCGACCGACGTCCCGGAACCGTTCGCGGCCCTGCTGCGCGAGCATCTCGCCGCGCGCCCGAACCTCCGCACGGGCGGCGGTCCCGACAGCCCATGGCTCTTTCCCAGCACCCTCGCCGGCCGGCACCTCCACCCCAACACGATTATGGACCGGCTCCGTGACCTTGGCGTCAATCTCCTCGGCGCCCGCAACCGGGCGATCAGCGAGCTCGTCCTCGAATGTCCGCCGTCTCTCGTTGCCGAAGCACTTGGCTACAGCCCCCAGGTCGCCTTCCTACACGCTGAGAAGGCGGCAGAACCATGGGCCCGCTATGCCGGTCGATCCGTCAGGTCGCCCTGAGCGTTCCACAAGAGATCGCTGCGCGGGACGACGGTCAGCGGCGGAGCATGGTGAGCGCGATCCGTTGGTTGTCGGGGATGCGGCCGGGCTCGACCAGGGCGACCCAGGCGCCGCGTGCGAGACCTTGCTCGATGAGTTCATCGATGACGTCGTCGATGACGTCGGGGTGCTCGGTGTCGTCGGCGGCCTGGAGGGTGTCGCCGTCGGGTGAGAGCCGGGCGGGGAAGAAGAAGTCGTCCTCGACGGCCAGCATCTCCGGACGTTCCCATCGCGAAGCCAGCCACACCGACTCCAATCCGAGCACGGCCCGGCTCTGACCGACACGTTGCTCGAGCAGCGCGAGAGCCTCGTCTTGTCGAGATGCGAGGTAGGTCTCGATGCGGGGAGAAACCAGGTCAGCGAGGTCGGGCAGGGGTGTGGTGATGTGGTTCCCGGCAATCTTCCCGGCCAGCCGGGACAGGTTGGCCGACGACTGGGTGAAACGACTCAGCGTGGGCTCGGCCGCGACCAGCACGACCGGCGCGGGGCGTAGGCGCAGATGGGCACCCAGGGCTTGGTCGACCCGCTTCCAAAAGGCCTCGGTCGACTCCCTGCTGTTCTTGTCGTTGCCCGCCTTCATGGGGAACTTCGTGGAGTCCGCCCGACGTAGGGAACCGAGCTGGCTATCGAACAGCCTCGCCTCCTGCGCGGATACGACCAGCACGACGTGACGGGGAGTGCGGTGAAGGGCGCGGACCAGGTCGCGGGTGGCGAAGGTC
Source organism: Nocardioides sp. (assembly GCA_036570405.1). GTDB lineage: Bacteria > Actinomycetota > Actinomycetes > Propionibacteriales > Nocardioidaceae > Nocardioides. Next base: position 4,409 of record DATCYH010000200.1, on the reverse strand, counting down.
GGATCCACCACGGCCCGCTCCTTGACCTCAACTGGGAGCACCAGCAGCTGCGCGTGGTGCTCGTTGACGTACAGAGCCAATCCCCGGTCCAACGTCACATCCTCGGCGGTGGTGATCAGCTGGTTGAGCTCGGTCAGCAGTCTGTCGGCGCTGGGCACCCCTTCCTGACGGAGTCGCCGGATCGAGGAGTCGCGCAGTGCCTGGAGCCGGGCGGCCTGATCCTGCGTCAGGCGACCGGGCTTGGTCGGCATGAGCAGGGACACGCTCGGGTAACTGGTCATGGATTGCAGCACCAGGACGGCGTTGGCGCTTACCGGGTGGGTCGCGGTGATCCTGCTGGTCATCTTGGGCTCCTTCGTTTCCTGCGGCGAATGTGGGGGCGTTGGCTGAGTCCGAGGAACGTTCATCGGTTCACCGGCTGGTGGGAACTACGTCTCCAGATCGATGTTGTGGCGGCGATCTCGTCCGGGGTGGCGATCCGGAACGGCGGGTTCTCCGGTGCGGGCGCCACGCGACGTGCCTGCCCGCGGGTGGCGATCAGGCTCGCGATGACCGAGACCCCGAGGATGAGGGTTACGACCGCGAGTGAAATCGGGGTCGGGATGTAGAAGACGTCGATCTTGAGCAGCATCTTGATGCCCACCCAGATCAGCACCAGCGCCAGGCCGAGCTTGAGGTAGACGAACCGGTGGATCAGATCGGCGAGCAGGAAGTACATCGCCCGCAGCCCAAGGATGGCGAACGCGTTGGCGGTGAACACCAGGAACGGCTCGTCGGTGACGGCGAAGATCGCGGGGATCGAGTCGACGGCGAACACGATGTCGGTGACCTCCACCAATACCAGCACCGCCAGCAGCGGAGTGGCGAGCAGGACGCCGTTCTTGCGGATCAGGAACTTCTGCCCGTGGTAGGCATCGGTCATTGGGACCCAGCGGCGGAACAGCCGCAGCGCCCGGGACTGCTCGGGGTCGAGGTGCTCGTTGCGTTGACGGATCATCCGCCAGCCGGTGTAGAGCAGGAATGCCGCGAACAAGTAGAGCACCCAGGCGAAGCTGGAGATCAGCACCGACCCGCCTGCGATGAATGCGCCGCGGAACACCAGCGCACCGAGGACGCCGAGGAACAGCACCCTGTGCTGGAACTCCCGGGGGACGGCGAAGTAACTGAAGATGATGGCCCACACGAAGACGTTGTCGACGGCAAGTGATTTCTCGATCAGGTAGCCGGCGTAGTACTGCTGCCCAAACTCGGCGCCGTAGTGCCACCAGATGTAGCCGCCGAAACCGATGCCGCAGAGCACCCAGACGACGGTCCAGGAGGCGGCCTCACGTACACCGATGACATGGGCGTGGCGATGAGCGACCAGGTCGATGAGCAGCATGATGAGCAGCGCACCCAGCACGGCGAACCACAACCACAGGGGAACGTCCATGAAACAGCCTCCAGTCCAACGACTGGAGGTCTTGTCGGCCGATGAGGCCCTCGTGACCGAGCGTCGAACGACGACGCCGTATTGACGATCACTTCGCGGGGACTACTCCCCTCCGCAACAAAGTAAACCAGAACGATTGGCTTTGAGGCAATACCTGCGGACTGTCGATGTGTCCATGGCGGAGTATTGCTGTCGACACCCTGCCATCGCGACCTCGCCGATGTGGGTAGTAGGCCGCTCGGTGCCCCGCTCGGTGCCCCCAACGCGCTCCTGCCAGCAGGGCGGGCGACTGACTACACGCACACCGACCTCGGCCGGCCCATGTCCCGGGAAGCGTGCGCCTTTGCCCCACATCCGGTCGCTCGGCCTGCCATGTTGACGTACGTGATGGGGGTCAATACGAAGGGTCTTGATACGCAGGGTGTCCACTAAACGACAGAGGGCATGAGCGCAACAGTTATGTAGTACACTCCCCGCACATGGCCCGTTACCGAGAGATCGCCGACGATCTGCGCCGCCGAATCACCGAGGGTGAGTTCGCAGTGGGTGATCAGCTGCCCTCCATCGCCACGCTCCAGGAGCACTACGACGTGCCCGGCCTGGGCACCATCCGCCAGGCCCAGCAGATCCTCTTCGACCAGGGCATGATCGTGACCCGTCAAGGCGTCGGAGCCTTCGTGGTCAGTGCAGCGCCTCGAACCCGCACGATCGACGTCGTCCAACGCCTCAAGACTGCCCGGGCGGCGATCGACGACGCACTTGCAGCACTTGCTGAGGCTGCCCCGGTCTCGGATGAGACAGCGACCACCTATCGCTGCGGTTTCTGCGATGCGACGTTGTCCAGCTCTGATCAGGCCGAGCTCGTGGCCTGGGCTGACGAGCACACCGACACTTCGCACCCCGAGGAACGGGACTGGCCGAACACGTACTCGATCTACTACCCCAACCACCCGCCGCTCCAGCCGCCGCAGGTCTACTACCGCTGGCCCGGCGGGAAGTCGAACTACCCGAGCGAGCGTCGCTGAGCGGCTGGCCCCGCTGTGGAAAACGAACGGAGTGTCGGACGCATGAGCGAGACTGCAGAAGAGCTCGACGACAGGAGATCGCGATGAGCACCGAGCCCACGTTCGAGGACATGCGCCGTCGGGCGCGCAGGCTCCTCGGTGACGCCGAGGACGACCTGCGCTCAGATTGGCGCTCCGGCACCGGACCCACCCGCGAGCAGGGGCAAGCGGCCCTCGAGGCTCGCCAACTGACCGCCCAGGCGAAGGCCGCGCTCGACCGCGCGGCACGTTGATCGGAGACCTGAGGACATGGCCAAGTACCAGCACACCATTCACTACATCGTTCGCGTTATCGAACGGCCGGCCAGTGACGACCGGGAGACCTGGTTCGCGGGGCCGTTCGGTTCCACCGAGGCCGACCACGTCGCCAGCGAGCTCGAGCACGCGGCCGACCACGATCGCGAGTGCTACGTCGAGCAGCTGTTCGCCCGCGAGGAGGGCTGACCCATGACCACGTCGACCGCAACGCGCGACGACCTGGTGGCCCTGGCGACCTTCCCTCTGACTCGGCCGGGTGAGAACACCGTCCCGGTCCGGATGCAGACCGAGCACCTGGCGGCCGTCGAGAGCGACCTCGCAGAGCGCGGCGTCCCGGCCGAGATCGTCGAGAAGCACTTCCTCGGCCTCCACCGCTGCGACGAACTCCCGCTCGAGCTGTGGATCGGGATGATCACCGACGCCCACAACCTCGCCACCGCGACCGCCGCGGCGCCCTCCCACGTCGCCGCCCTCGCGATCGAGTGGGCGGCCAACGACCCACTGCAGCGCTGGGTCAACGCAGCACCCGACGGCCCGGGCTCGCTCCAGGACACCATCAGCGAGTACCTCGGCAGCCACAACCCCTTCCCCGACGAGCTCCGCGTCGACGTCCTGGCCCGCGACGAGGCGAGTTGGGTGCCGGCCACCATCGTCGAACGCACCGCCGTCGACGAGTGGACTGTCGAGTACGACGACGGCGAGCAGGTCTGGCGCGACCACCAGGAGCTGCGCCCCCACTCCACCGAGGCCGGCTGACCGGGGTGGCGGCGCGATCCTGGCGCGAGGAGCGCACCGACGATCTCCTGGCAGCCGTCTCCGAGCTCGGCATGACGATGTCCCGCGCGGCTGCTGGCGAGCTGCTCGACGAGCGGGTGCAGTTCGTGGCGAACCAGATGCGCGTCACTCCAGCGACCGCGCGGACCTACCTCACCGAGGAGGCCCTGGCGGGCATGGCCCGGGAGATCGTCTTCGGCTTCGTCGAGGAGACCCCCGGTGCAGACCTGATGAGCGCACCGCGAACCTCCGCCGTGCCGGTGCGGTTCCTCGGCCGCGTCGTAGCCGGCCTGGGCGAGGTCCAGCGGATCCTCATGGTCGAGCGTGACGACCTCGAGCACACCCGAGACCGGGTCGCCCAGATCGCCCATACGCAGAGCCACCTCGGCCTCCTGCTCACCGATCAAGTCGCCACCATCGACTTCTACGACGAGCCCTCGGTCCAAATGCCACCTGCCCTGCTGCTGCGCGTGGCACGCTCCCTCGAGACAGGGGCCGACCTGGTGGAGGCGGGCCTGGTGGGCTACGAGGCGGACCCCGAGGAGAGCGAGGGGCTCCCCTCGGCTTTCCGGCGCGACGTCGACCTTCTGCGCACCATGGCCGGACAGGAGAAGAGACCGTGACGGCCGCGAAGCCGTGACCCTGTACGCCACCGTGCAGGAAATCCCACCCGACCACCGCGGCGGCTACACCCTCGGCCGAGACGAGCTGATCGTCGAGGACGTCGACTACGACCAGGCGCTCGCGGCCGCGCGCCGGCGTGTTCCCGAGGGGTGGCGGATCATCGCCCTGCGGGTTGACCGCGAACGAGTCGCGACGGATTGATCGTTCCCGGCTCTCCTGCGCACGTAGGTGACCAGGAAAGCGAGGTGGACCATGAG
>DATCYH010000199.1:0-3443 GCA_036570405.1 Nocardioides sp. | reverse complement strand
CACTGCGCACACCATTCGTCCAGGACAACGTCTTCTGGGCCGCCATCGGCCTGGCCCTCATGCTCGGACTCAGCATGATCTGGAGCCGCAACGAGGACGAGGAAGAACTCATGCCCACCCCCGCACCCGCTCGTCTGCCCGTCTCGGTACCGGCAGCGACAGAGGCCTCCCATGCGTCGTACGTCGCAGCGCTCACCACCCTCGCAGACGATCTCGACCCGGACTACGCCGTGTTCTATGCCGGTCAATGGCGCGAGATGCTCCCGTCCCGCCTCGAGCGGGTCAGCACGGCCGTCGACGCGCGGGACTTCGATGCCGCAATGGACTCGGTGCTGAGTTTGAAGGTCTCCTCGGCCAGCGTCGGCGCGAGCGACCTCTCCGACGCCGCTGCCTTCATCGAAGCTGCCGTGCGTGAAGGCAGCTGGGAGACGGCCGACAGTCTCGTCGCCATGCTTCCCCAGGTCGCCGAGCGCTCGCAGCAGGAACTCGTCAGCTGCCTCGCGGCCTGAGGCCTCAGCCGATCGGCTCCATCCGATAGCCGATGCCGCGGACGGTGCGGATCAGCACCTGACCCGCATGGTCCCCCAACTTCTTGCGGAGGTTGCCGACATGGACCTCGAACAGATGCGTGTCGGTGCTCCACTCGTTGCCCCAGACGGTCCGGAGCAGCGACTCACGGCTCCAGACCCGGTTGGGTCGACGGATCAGCTCGACCAGCAGGTCGAACTCGATGCGGGTCAGATCTCGCTCCGCGTCGTTGACCCAGACCTGGCGGGCATCGACGTCGACCGCGACCGGGCCGTGTCGCAGCACCTCGTTGCTGTCCACCACAGCAGCGACTGCCACCGGAGCGGTCGGCTGGTGGCGTGGTCGCCGGAACAGTGCCGTCACCCGGGCCTTGAGCTCGCGCGGACTGAACGGCTTGACCAGATAGTCATCTGCTCCGGTCTCCAGACCGATCAGCTTGTCGATCTCGTCCTGACGCGCCGAGACCATCACGATGTAGGCGTCGGTGAACTCGCGCAGCCGGCGACAGACCTCGATCCCGTCGAAACCAGGCAGGCCCAGGTCCAGGGTGACCAGGTCCGGACCAACCTCCCTGACCTTCTCCACCCCCGACGGGCCGTCCGCCGCAGTGCTCACCGCGAACCCCTGGCTGGCCAGGGTGTGCTCGATCAGGCCCCGAATGTCTGCATCGTCCTCGATGACCACTGCACTGCGCTCCATGGTGCTGATCATGCCAGCGTCCTTGAGGAAACCTTGAGACGCGGCACCGCCACACTTGAACCTGAACCGGGAGACTGGATCCATGACCCGCTCTGATCTGCTCCGACGCACGCTCGCCGTGCTCGGAGCCGTGCTGTGCCTGCTGGCCGTCGCCGGCGTGGCGCAGGCACGGTTCAGCGCGCCGACGTCCGCCGGGATCCAGGTGGGAACCGCCAAGATGGTCGCTCCGACCGATGTCACAGGCACCTACACCTGTCGAACCGGTTTCTTCACCGAAGGGGTCAGGTTCGCCATCCAGTCGTTCACCGACGGCGGCCCCACGGGTGCGTCCTACCGGTTCCAGGTCACCAAGAACACCAGCAACACCAGCCAGGGGTTCAGCACGTCCGCGACCCGATCCGGAAGCGTGGAGTCGTCAATGTCGGGGATCGACATCGGCGCAACAAACTGGACGCTGACCGTCAGGAGCGAACTGTCCAACTGGACCAGCGAGGTGTGGACAAAGACCATCACCTGCGCGGCCCTGAGCACCGCCACCGGAAACCTCTGACCACGCGGTCAGCCCAGCTGGCTGAGCAGGTCCTGCCGCGTGATCACGCCGACCGGCTTGCCGTCCTCCTGCACCAGCAGGGCGTCAGCATCGTGCAGCAGCTGCACCGCTGCCGAGGCCGGCTCCGTCGAACCGATCGTCGGCAACGAGGGCGACATGTGCTGCTCGACGGAGTCACTCAACTTCGCGTCCCCGGCGAACAGTGCCTCGAGCAGGGTGCGCTCGGAGACCGATCCGGCGACCTCCGCGGCGACGATCGGGGGCTCCGCACGGACCACCGGCATCTGCGAGACGCCGTACTCCTGGAGGATGTGCACCGCGTCGGCGATCGTCTCGGCGGGGTGCGTGTGGACCAGGTCGGGCAGTCGACCGTCCTTGCCGCGCAGCACCTGGCCCACCGTGCGACCCGACGCGTCGTCGGTGCCGGTGGAGAAGCCATAGGTGGAGAGCCACTCGTCGTTGAACACCTTCGTCAGATAGCCGCGACCGGAGTCCGGCAGCAACACCACGATCACCGCGTCGGTGCGGCCTTCCGCGGCGAGCTCGGCGGCCAACTGCTTCGCGGCGTACGCCGCCATCCCCGACGATCCACCGACCAGCAGGGCCTCTTCGCGTGCCAGGCGCCGGGTGAAGGCGAAGGAGTCCGCATCGGAGACCTCGATGATCCGGTCGGCGACGGTGCGGTCATAGGTCTCGGGCCAGAAGTCCTCACCGACCCCCTCGACCAGGTAAGGACGACCGCTGCCGCCGGAATAGACCGAGCCTGCCGGGTCCGCGCCGATGACCTGGACCTCGGGGTTCTTCTCCTTGAGGTAGCGCCCGATCCCACTGATCGTGCCGCCGGTGCCCACACCCGCTACGAAGTGGGTGATCTTCCCGTCGGTCTGCTCCCAGACCTCCGGCCCGGTGGTCTCGTAGTGCGAGCGCGGGTTGTTCGGGTTGGAGTACTGGTCCGGCTTCCAGGCGCCGGGCTGCGAGGCGAGCCGGTCCGAGACGTTGTAGTAGGAGTCGGGGTGCTCCGGCGCGACCGCGGTCGGGCACACCACCACCTCGGCGCCATAGGCCTTGAGCACGTTGCGCTTGTCCTCGCTGACCTTGTCGGGGCACACGAAGATGCACTTGTAGCCCTTGGCCTGGGCGACCATCGCCAGGCCGACGCCGGTGTTGCCTGACGTCGGCTCCACGATCGTGCCCCCCGGCTGCAGCGCACCGGAGGCCTCGGCGGCCTCGATCATCCGGGTCGCGATCCGGTCCTTGACCGAGCCGCCCGGGTTGAGATATTCCACCTTCGCCAGGAGCAGGGGTCCGTCCTCTGCCTCGTTCCCGGTCAGGTCGAGGGAGCGCTGGAGCCTCAGCAGCGGAGTGTTGCCGATGAGGTCGAGGAGAGAGTTCACGTAGTCCACGCCCTCAGGCTAGCCGCCCCTGTGCGCTTTGGCCCGCCCGCCCGGCGGACATCCTGGTGGACATGCTGGCGCGCATCCGGTGCGCAGCCACACCGACCCGTAGCATTGCCGCCGTGGGGAAGGCCGAAGCAGCACGCAAGGTTGCCGCTGCCGCGATGTATGGCGGCGGCGGTCTCTCAGTCGTGGGCGCAAGTCTGTTCGGGGTGCTCAAGGCCGAGGCCAAGCTGGCCCGCAAGGCGATCGGGCCGGCCGAGGGTGATCCG
>DATCYH010000198.1:0-5591 GCA_036570405.1 Nocardioides sp. | reverse complement strand
CTAGTCGAGGATGGGGCTGCAGATCTCCGTGGAGGTGGTGGCGGTCGCGTGCTTGGCGGCACGGCCGGAGAGCTTGCGGAACTTCTCGCCGACCACCACGACGATGCCCTCACCGGTCGAGGGATAGTCGGTGGTGATGGTGGTTCCACGCCCGAACTGGCTGGCCACCAGGCGCGCAGCCGGATCCGACTTTGACGTCGCCCGCACCTCGACGCGGGAGACCTTCGACTCCGGCATGTTGCCGCTCTTGCCCTTGCCGAAGCCACGCTCCATCAGGTCGGCCATCGTGCCGCTCGCCAGTCCGCTGCGCCGGCTCGCGTTGTAGACGCTGACCGTGACGTCGGTCGGCCGGACCTTGGCGCCCTTGGCGATCGCGCGGCTGTCGCACAGGGCGGCCTCGCCACCGCCCAGCCCGTCGTCCGGGAACGGCTCGGTGGCCCAGACGAATCCGAGCACGAGCATCAACAGGGTGACGACACTGAGCACGCCGATCGTGGCGGCTGCCGTCTTGCGGGTCTCCATCAGTCCTCCAGGACCAGCACGCGTGCGTGCAGCATCGTGCGTTGTTGCAGTGCGGCCCGAAGCGCGCGGTGCAGGCCGTCCTCGAGATAGAGCTCGCGGCGCCAATAGACCACGTGGGCGAACAGGTCCCCGTAGAACGTTCCGTCCTCGTCGAGCAGGGAGCTGAGGTGCAGGTTGTCCTTGACCGTGATCAACTCGTCCAGGCGCACCTGCCGGGGGGCCACTGCTGCCCATCCCTTGGGGTCGAGGCCGTGGGCGGGATAGGGCCGACCGTTGCCCACGCGCTTGAAGATCACGCGCTCGACTATATCCATGGCTGTGGTTGCAGGACCGGCTCAGACCGGACCCGGCCGCGCCCGCCGGCGCTCGACCTTCGTGGAATCGTGCGGAGCGGCGTACGACGTGTGGCCCGGGCTCCCGACCGCCCACCGCAGCAAGCGCGGGGGGAGCGTGCGCGGAGCGGGAGCGTGCGCGACACGGCGGTCCGGCTCTGGCTAGTGTGCTGCCCATGACCGAGACGCCCGCAGCGGAGTCCACCCCGGCCGACCCCATCAGCGAGGTCGTCCGCCCCGGCTACGAGTTCGAGGGCCCCGCGCTCGAGCTCGGCGGACTGATGCTCAACGCCAAGGAGCTCGCCGACGTCCGGATCCGGATCCCGCTCGCCATGCTCAACCGGCACGGCCTGGTGGCCGGCGCCACCGGCACGGGCAAGACCAAGACCCTCCAGCTGCTCGCCGAACAGCTCAGCGCCTACGGCGTCCCGGTCTTCGCCGCCGACATCAAGGGCGACCTCTCCGGCCTCAGCGTCCCCGGCGAGGGCGGGGACAAGATCAGCAGCCGTGCCGCCAGCGTCGGCCAGCAGTGGCAGGCGACCGGCTTCCCGGTCGAGTTCTTCGCACTCGGCGGCAAGGGCACGGGCATTCCCTTGCGCGCCACGATGAGTGCTTTCGGCCCGGTGCTGTTGGCCAAGGTGCTTGGCCTCAACGACACCCAGGAGTCCTCGCTCGGCCTGGTCTTCCACTACGCGGACAAGGCCGGCCTCCCGCTTCTCGACCTTGCCGACCTGCGCGCGGTGGTCCGGCACCTCACCAGCGACGAGGGAAAGGCCGACCTCAAGGAGCTCGGCGGACTCTCCTCGGCCACCGCCGGCGTGATCCTGCGTGAACTGATCAACTTCGCCGACCAGGGTGCCGACGAGTTCTTCGGGGAGCCCGAGTTCGAGACCGCAGACCTGCTCCGCACCACGCCCGAGGGCAAGGGCCTGATCTCTCTTGTTGAGCTGCCCGACCTGCAGGACCGCCCGGCGGTCTTCTCCACGTTCCTGATGTGGTTGCTCGCTGACCTCTTCCATGAACTCCCCGAGGTCGGCGACATCGACAAGCCCAAGCTGGTCTTCTTCTTCGACGAGGCACCCCTGTTGTTCAAGGACGCCTCGAAGGACTTCCTCGACCAGATCACCCAGACCGTCCGGCTGATCCGCTCCAAGGGCGTCGGCGTCTTCTTCGTGACCCAGAGCCCGACCGACGTTCCCGACGAGGTCCTGGCCCAGCTCGGTTCACGGGTCCAGCACCAGCTCCGCGCGCACACTCCCAACGACGCGAAGGCGCTCAAGGCGACCGTCAACACCTATCCGAAGTCGGCGTACGACGACCTCGGCGACGTGATCACGTCGCTGGGTAGCGGGGAGGCGGTGATCACGGTGATGGACGAGCGCGGCGCACCCACGCCGGTGGCCTGGACCCGACTGCGCGCCCCCGAGTCGTTGATGGCGATGGCCACCGCGGCCGCGATGGAGGCGAGCGTGCAAGCCTCGCCGCTGCACGCGAAGTATGCCGAGGCCGTCGACCGCGAGTCGGCGCACGAGATTCTCACCGCCAAGCTCGAAGCAGGCGCGGCCCAGGCAGAGGCGGAGCAGGCCGCCCAGGCCGAGGCGAAGGAACAGACAGCCCTGCAGCAGGAAGCAGACCGGCTCGCCAAGGAGTCCCGTGGCCGCCGTACCTCGAAGAATCAGGAGAAGAGCAACGTGGAGAAGGTCCTGGAGAACACCGCCGTCAAGCAGGTGCTGCGCACCGCGACCCGCGAGATCCTGCGCGGCATGTTCGGGACGGGGCGCCGTCGATGAGTGCCGGAGGCAATGACTTCCTGGCCCGGCTCGAGGCCACCGAGGAGATCAAGAAGCTGAAGTACCGCTACCTGCGCTGCCTCGACGGAAAGGACTGGGCAGGTTTCGAGGCCTGCTTCGTGCCCGACGCCACCGGAGCCTATGCCGGGTTGGAGTTCTCGGACCGCGAGGCGCTGGTCGCCTACATGCGCAAGAACATGACCGAGAAGATGGTCACCCTGCATCAGGTGCACCACCCCGAGATCGACGTCGATGGTGACCAGGCGACCGGGCGGTGGTACCTGCAGGACAAGGTGATCGTGGAGGAATATGCCTTCATCCTCGAGGGCGCCGCGTTCTACACCGACCGCTACGTCCGCACCGAGGACGGCTGGCGGATCGCGCACACGGGCTATGAGCGGACCTACGAGACGACGTCGTCGACCGCGGACCTGCCCTCATGGAAGCTGAAGATCAAGCCGCGCCACTGAGCACGAGGCACCGAGTCCGGCAGAACGCGCCGGGCCCGCCCGCTGATCAGTCCTGCGGTTCGGTCCACGCCAGCTGGATCGTCTCCACACCGTTGTCGCGAGTGACCAACCGGCCGCGGCCCGGAGGCATCGGGATCGGTCGCACCTTCCCGAGCAGCGCGCCCTCCTCCGGGTTTCCGGACAGCACGATGCCGGGCATGGCCAGGTCGCGCAGCGTCTGGATAGCCGGGTCGTAGAGCGCTCGCCCGGCCCCTCCGGCCCGGCGAGTCATGATCAGGTGCATGCCGGTGTCCTTGGCCTGGGCCAGCAGCGGCACCAGGGCGTGGATGGGTGAGCCCTGCTGGGTCGCGACGAGGTCGTAGTCGTCGACCAGGATGTAGGCATCGGCGCCGGTCCACCACGACCGGTTGCGCAGCTGGTCCGGCGTCACGTCCGGGCCGGGCAGGCGACTTGTGAGGTAGTCGGAGAGCTGCTTGATCCCGGGCGTGGCCTGGGTGGCGCTGGTGAGGTAGTCGAGGTTGTACTCCTCGGGGATCTCGCCGAGCAGGGAGCGCCGGTAGTCGACGCAGATGATCTGCGCCTCCTTCGGCGTCTTGGTCCGGACCAGCTCGGAGATGATCGAGCGCAGCAGCGAGCTCTTGCCCGACTGGCCGTCGCCGAAGACCAGCAGGTGCGGCTCGGCGTCGAGGTTGACCCCGACCGGGGCGAGCTCGCGCTCGTTGATTCCGAGCAGGAAGCGGTTGGTGTCCATGCCTCCGGCGATGGCCTGGCTGCGGACGTCCTCGAGGGTGATCTGGGTGGGCAGCAGGCGCACCTTGGGACCGGCTGGCCCCTGCCAGGCCGCGCTGACCTTGGCGATCAGGTCGTCGACCCCGTCGCCGAGGCTGCTCGGGTCGGTGTTGGCGTCGATGCGCGGCGTGGCTGCGAGGAAGTGGTACTTGCCGGGCAGGATTCCGCGGCCGGGTCGTCCGGCCGGCACCAGCTGCGCAAACTTGCGGTCGATCTCGGAGTCGAGGGGGTCACCCAGGCGCAGTTCGAGGCGGGTGCCGAAGATGTCACGCAGGGCGGCGCGGAAGTCGGCCCAGCGTCCGGCAGCGACGATCAGGTGTACGCCGAAGGTGAGGCCGCGCTGGGCCAGCACCTGCAGCTCCATCTCGATGTCGTCGAAGTCCGCGCGCAGGGTGCTCCACCCGTCCACGACGAGGAACACGTCGCCATAGCCGTCGTCGACACGGCCCTCGGCGCGACGTGAGCGGTAGGTCTCGATCGAGTCGATCCCGTTCGCGCGGAAGTAGGCCTCGCGGCGGTCGACGACACCCTTGACCTCGGCCACGATGCGGCGTACGACGTCCGGCTCCGAGCGCGTTGCCACGCCCGCCACGTGCGGCAGCCTCGTCAGCGGGGTGAACGTCCCGCCGCCGAAGTCGAGGACGAAGAACTGCGACTCCAGCGGCGTCGTGGTCAGGGCCAGGCTGGTCAGCATCGTGCGCAGCAGGGTGCTCTTGCCGGTGCGCGGTCCACCGACGACGGCCGCGTGCCCCGAGGCGCCGCTGAGGGAGACAGTCATCGTGTCGCGGCGCTGCTCGCGCGGGCGGTCCACGATGCCGATCGGCACGGTCAGGTTGCCCAGACCACGCCACTGCGGCGAGTGCAGCCCGAGACGGGGGTCGACGACCAGGTCGGGCATCAGCAGGTCGAGCGTGTCGGGTACGTCGAGCGGCGGCAGCCAGACCTGGTGGGCCGGGTTGCCCTGGCCGATCATCCGCTGCACCGCGATGTCGAGCAGTGAGTCCTGCTCGCCCTGCTGGGTCTGCGGAGCCGGTGCGGCCTGCTCCTCCTCGATCGCCTGGAGGGTCTGCACCTCGGCGATGGTGAACGGCAGGATGCCACGCAGGTTGCCGCCCTCGTCGCGCTGGACACGGGAGTGGCCCGAGGGCGGACCGGAGACGTAGGCGGCCTTGAACCGCAGCAGCGTGGACTGGTCGGGCTTGAGGTAGCCCAGGCCGGGCACGGCCGGCAGCTCATAGGCGTCGGGTACGCCGAGCACGCTGCGCGACTCCGCGGCGGAGAACGTGCGCAGGCCGACCCGGTAGGACAGATGGGACTCGAGGCCACGCAGGCGGCCCTCCTCGAGGCGCTGTGAGGCCAGCAGCAGGTGCAGGCCCAGGGACCGGCCCAACCGGCCGATCGCGACGAAGAGGTCGATGAACTCGGGCTTGGCTGTCAACATCTCGGAGAACTCGTCGACCACGATGAACAGCGACGGCATCGGCGGGAGGTCCTCGCCTGCGGCGCGGGCCTTCTCGTAGTCGCGGATCGAGGCATAGTTGCCGGCCGCGCGGAGCATCTCCTGGCGACGCACCATCTCTCCGGAGAGGGCGTCCTGCATCCGGTCGACCAGGGTGAGCTCCTCGGACAGGTTGGTGATCACTGCCGACACGTGCGGCATCGACGACATCCCGGCGAAGGTGGCTCCA
>DATCYH010000197.1:0-1640 GCA_036570405.1 Nocardioides sp. | reverse complement strand
GCCGACCTGAGCGTCGGTGAGGCCGGTGCCGTCACCGTAGACCTCCTGGAAAGCCTCAAGGGCCTGGTTGAGCAGGCCGTCAACGGCCGCGTCGTCGAGACCAGCGAAGTCCTCCGGGAAGACGATCTCGTCCTCGCCAGTGGCCTGGTCCTCGTAGTTGGTCGCCAGCGGGAACAGCGACTCGCGCCGACCGCCGAAGATCCTCGCCATGTGGGTTTCCTCCTGTGAGGGAGGTCCGGCCCTGCGCGCCAGCGACGTATCTCTATCGGGGAGGGTAGCACCTATGCACGTACGCAAGAGCCCCGACCACCGCAGATGCGGTAGTCGGGGCTCGTGAGCGTCAGCCGTAGATGTCGATGATCCGGCCGTCGTCCGTCAGGCAGTAGAGGGTCGTCGTGCTGACCGGACCGTAGGACGACTTCCCGTTCGTGCCGGTGGTCCAGCCGTAGCCGTGGCTCGTGACTGAGTCGACCCGGCCGCCCTCGTCTACGCACCAGGCGTCCCAGCGCTCCTGCTCCTGCACGGCCAGGATGATGACCCAGATGACGGCGCCGATGATGCCGAGCACCACGACGCCCTTGCCGATGGTGGAGAGCGTGTCCATCAGGCACCGCGCCGGACGTAGGTGACGGCGGTCGAGAGCGTCGAGCGGCGGAAGATGCGCGGTGCGGTCGTCGGGCGCTCGATCAGCCACTCGCCCTGGATCTCGGTGACCTTCTTGCCGGTGTGCCGCGTGCGCGCCCGGGTGACGAGCACGACCGGGCGGCCGGTCACGTCGAGCAGGATGTCCCCCGGCATGACGCGCTGCGCCGTCGTGGCGATGTCGGTCGGGGCGGGTGCGGTGATCGTGTGCATGATTCCTCCTGGTTGAGTGGGTTGTGCTGACTACGCCCCTCGCTCCGGACTTGCACCGGGAGCGCCTACGCGCTGCGAGGGACCACAGTGCGGCCCGGGGGCTTCCCCAGGCCGGGCCGCACCGGGAACTCAGAGGGCGGCGAAGGCCGCCAGGATGTCCTCGCTGGAGGCGAGCCCGGCGCGCTCCGCCTGCTCCTCCTCGATGACACCGATGATCAGGTCCTCCTCCTCGATGAGCGCCTTGCGGTCGTCACCGATGTACAGGTTGACCAGGTTGCGACGGCGGGTGTGCGCCTGCTCGCGCAGCAGGTCCAGAGTGGCGTCGTCCAGGTTGGAGACCTGCCGGGCGACCTGCTCGCGGGCGGCCATCTTGCCCCGGGCCTCCCAGGCGGCGTCCTCGGCGGCGAGGCGGGCGGCGTTGGTGGTGTTGGTGTTCATCGTGAACCTCCTGGTCGGTGTTGCGTTGTGCTGACATACGTAACATTAGACCGGCTGTGAGCACCGTGCAACCCCTGTGGATAGAAAAGACCCCTGACCCACGGTATAACCGCAGGTCAGGGGCCAGAAAATTGCTCAGGAAGCAGGTGCCGGAGCAGGCTTCGGAGCGGGCTTCGGGGCCACCTTCGCTGCCGTCTTGGCGGCGCTGGTGGCGGCCGGGTTCTTCCGGGGGCGCTTGTTACAGGCGCACATGGGGTGCCTCCTTCTCGTGTGACATGTCGGGAACAGCCTACGACGCGAGGCCCAGGCTGCTCGCGAACGCGAGCACGCGCACGCGCTTCGCCATC
>DATCYH010000196.1:0-5913 GCA_036570405.1 Nocardioides sp. | reverse complement strand
TCGCCCACTTGTCCCTGGTCATGGTCGAGCCCGAGTGTCAGGGTCGCGGCGCGGGCCGGTGGTTGGTGAGCCACGCGGAAGAGATGGCACCGCCGCAGGTCACGGCGTACCAGCTCTTCACTGCGGCCGGGAACGTCGCGTTCTATGCGGGGCTCGGCTATGTCGCCGAGGGGGAGCGCGACACCCTGTCGTCAGTCGTGCGGATGGGCAAGGATCGCTGATTTCGGGGCGGCCCGGCAGATGTGGCAAACTTCTTCCTTGGCCCAGTCGGCCGAAGAAGGATCGCTCCCGCTCCTGCTCGTCAGGATGCGGAGGATCTGCGTCAGGACTCCTGCCACAGGGGGAGCGGGCGCCGCCGGCCATGCACGTCTGGACCACACCGAGATCACTCTGATTCCGCGGTTGACCTGTGGCACTCGCGAGGAGAAGCAATGACCAACGTCATCACCGAACTGGCCAACGCCAACAAGCGCACCGACCTTCCGCACTTCCGTGCCGGGGACACCATCAAGGTCGACGTGAAGGTCATCGAGGGCAGCCGCTCGCGTGTCCAGGTCTTCCAGGGCGTCGTGCTCCGCGTGCAGGGCTCCGGCATCGGCCGCACCTTCACCGTCCGCAAGGTCTCCTTCGGTGTCGGCGTCGAGCGCACCTTCCCGCTGCACTCCCCGATCTTCGAGAAGATCGAGGTCGTCACCCGCGGTGACGTGCGTCGCGCGAAGCTCTACTACCTGCGCAACCTGCGCGGCAAGGCCGCCAAGATCAAGGAGCGCCGCGACGTCTGAGACGTCCAGAATCAGTAGTCCGACCAATCACTGGTTAGGCTCTGCCGCGTGACTTCAGAAGACCGCGACTCCCTCCCCGCCGAGGACGGAACCAAGAGTTCCGACACCAACGAGGAGGAGGGGTCGCGGTCTTCGCTCTTTGGTGGCGACGACCGGGACGCCGCGCTGAACCGGGCGATCCAGGAACGCTCTGAGAAGGACAGGAAGAAGCAGCTGCCGATCTGGCAGGAGACGATCCTGCTGATCGGGGTGGCGCTGCTGCTCGCGATCGGGATCAAGGCGTTCTTCCTGCAGGCGTTCTACATCCCCAGCCAGTCGATGGAGCCGGGGTTGATCGTCAACGACCGGATCGTCGTGCAGAAGGTGTCCTACTGGGGTGACGGTGAACCCGAGCGCGGCGACGTCGTGGTCTTCAAGGACCCGGGCGAGTGGCTCGGTCCCGAGGACTCCAAGGGCCCCGACGGCCTCTTCACCAAGACGATGGCCAAGATCGGGCTCTATCCGACCGGTGGCCACCTGGTGAAGCGGGTGATCGGTATCGGCGGCGACCACGTCGTGTGCTGCGACAAAAAGGGCCAGCTCTCGATCAACGGGCATGCGATGGACGAGAAGGCCTACGTCAAACAGGACGGCACCGAGTGCGCGGCACCGATGATCAGCTGCGACCTGGACGTGAGGATCCCCGACGGCTACCTGCTGGTGATGGGGGACAACCGCGGCAACTCCCAGGACTCGACGGCGCACATGTGCCAGGACCCCAAGCTCGAACAGTGTTCCCCGACGCGTGGCCTGGTCAAGGAGGAACTCGTGGTCGGCAAGGTGTGGGCGCTGGTGTGGCCCTATGACCGGTTCGAGCGCTCGCACCGCCCGGACGTCTTCGAGGACGTGCCCGACTCACCGTGAGCACCCGGCTGAAGAACCGTCCCACCCTGCGCTTCGAACGCAGCCTGCTGCGCGAGGGCCGGGAGCTGCTGGCCTGCGTCGACGAGGTCGGCCGCGGGGCACTGTGTGGTCCGGTGACCATCGGCGTGGTGGTGATCTCGGAGCAGACACGTACGGCGCCACAAGGTGTCCGCGACTCGAAGCTGCTCACCCAGGCAGCGCGTGAGGCGCTGGTGCCGAGGGTGAAGCGTTGGGCTCCGCATCACGGGGTGGGCCATGCCAGCCCCGCCGAGATCGACGAGTTCGGGATGACCGCGGCGCTGCGACTGGCCGGGCACCGCGCGCTGACGCAGCTGAGTGTCGTCCCGGACCTGGTGCTGCTGGACGGCAACCACGACTATCTCTCGCACCCCGAGGACTCGATGCTCTTCGGTGGACCGTCCGGTCTGATGGACACGGTCCCGCCGGTGGTGACCGCGATCAAGGCCGACATGCGGTGCGCCGCGGTGGCGGCCGCCAGCATCCTGGCCAAGACCTCGCGCGACGCGATCATGATGGAGCTTGCCGGGGACTACCCGGACTATGGCTGGCACCAGAACAAGGGCTATTCGGCTCCTGAGCACATCGATGCACTGCGCCGGCTCGGGCCCTGCGACGTACATCGTCGTTCCTGGAGCCTGCCGGGCGTCGTGATCGACACAGTCCTAGACTCGCCGCAGTCACCGATCATCGAGGAGCTGTCATGAGTGCCGAGGATCTCGAGAAGTACGAGACCGAGATGGAGCTCAACCTCTATCGCGAATATCGCGACGTGGTGGCCATCTTCAAGTACGTCGTCGAGACGGACCGCCGGTTCTACCTCTGCAACGCGGTGGACGTGAAGGCCCGGACCGAGTCAGGCGACGTGTTCTTCGAGGTCTCGATGAGCGATGCCTGGGTGTGGGACATGTATCGCCCGGCCCGCTTTGCGAAGAACGTGAAGGTGCTGACCTTCAAGGATGTGAACGTCGAGGAGCTCGCTGCGTCTGACTTCGAGCCGCCGAAGCCCTGACTCCGCCCTGGTGGTCTGGGCCGGGTGGTCTAGTCCGGTTGCTTCGATCCGGCTTCGGTGAACCGGGGACAGAACGGTCATTCCCGCTTAGTCTTGAGCGGCGTGGATCAGCGGGGTCCGTGCCTTTGACTGTGCCGGGGTGTACGACGTGGTGGTTGCGGCCAAGCGACGGATTGGGCGACGCAAGGAGCGGAACGAGAGCGGTGCGTCCGCCGTTGAGTTCGCGCTCGTCTTCCCGATCCTGGCGCTCATGCTGTTCGGGATCATCAGCTACGGCTACATGTTCACCATCAGGCAGACGATGACCCAGGCCGCCGCCGAGGGCGCTCGCGCCGGGGCCGTGGCGGCCTCGGACCCCCAGACGAAGGCGGCCGATGGTGTGGCTGCGGCACTGGCCGGGACCAGCCTGGAGTGCGGCAGTAACGGCTTGGTCTGTGACTATGACGATGCGTGCACCACGGCGACCGGCGCCGAGTGCGTCAAGGTCACGTTGAGGTTGGACTACAACGTGTTCGACCCGTTCGAGATCCCGCTCGTTCCGATGCCCGACTCCCTGGAGTTCACCTCCCAGGCGGAGGTCAACTGATGCGGTGGCGCCGAGCGGTGCGCAACCTTCTTGTTCCGCGGGGTCGTGAGCGGGACGAGTCGGGCGCGGTGGCGGTCATGGTCGGCTTGCTGACGGTGGTGTTGGTCGGTGTCTGCAGCCTGGCCATCGACATCGGCTACCAGCGTGTCGCGAAGCGCGACATGCAGGCAATCGCGGACATCGTCTCGATGGACATGGCGCGGAAGCTCGACGGCAAGACGACTGGCCAGTTGTCCGGCTCGACGTGGAATGACGCGTTGGCAGACAGCCTGAACCGCAACGACAACTCATCGGTCGGGGAGCCGTTGACGGTGATCCCTTGCACGGCCGACGACCACGCGGTCTTCGGCAATCAGATCTGCGCCACACCGGGCATCTATGTCGACGGCGTCTTCTCCGGCAGCGGGTCCAAGCCAGCCACGCACGTGCGAGTCATTGCACGAACGACCATCGACTACTTCTTCCCGATCTTCGCCGACGGAGGCGCGTCGCAGGCGACGGCCTACTCGGAGGCCTCGGACCAGACGTGCCTGCGAGTGAGTTCCTATGTCGCGGACGCGAACCTCAACGACGGCGCCCTCGGCCCACTGCTGAACCTGCTCGGCACGAAGGTCGGTCTGACAGCGGCCCAGGGCACGAGTCTCGCCGACGTGGACATCTCGTTGCTGAGCCTGATCAACGCCGAGGTCGACGGTGTGACGCTGGGCCAGGCGGTGGACACCAAGGTGAGCCTGGCCGGGCTCTTCGACGTCATCGGCACGGACGTCCTCACGCAGGAGCAGACCGCCGCGCTCCAGGTGCTCGAGTTCCTCGAGCCCAAGGTGGGTGGCATGCAGGTCGCGCTGAGCGATCTGGTGGCCCTGGGCACCGGCAGCGGTTCCGGACTCGACACCAAGGTGAACCTGTTCGACATCGTGGGCGCATCGATCGTCGCTGCCAACGGTGAGAACGGCCTCGCGCTCGACCTTCCGGTGGCATTGCCCTCCTCGCTTACCACGTTGGGTGTCACTGCCAAGGCGCACGTGATTCAGAAGCCGCAGACCGCGTGCGGGAGTCGACGGGCCGGGACCAACAACCCGATCGCGGAAACTTCCCAAGTCGGTCTCAGCCTGCATGCCAACCTCGATCTTTCGGGCGGTGCCCTGGGGACACTCCTCAACACGGTGACCGACTTGTTGACTGGGCTGCTGACGCTCGGCTTCGTCGACGCGAGGCTCGTGGCCAACGCTTCGCTCGACATCGACCTCAAGCTCGTTCCGGCCCGCGCGCAGCTGAAAGACGTCACGTGCGACGGCGACAGCCGCACAGTCTACTTCCGTGTCACCGGCGGCGACCTGCTCGAAGTGAACGTGACCGCGAACGCGAACGTCGCCATCGAGCAACGAACCCGACCGACATGGGGATCACCTTGGGGCCCATGGTCCGACGCAGTCTCCGTCCGCGGGCCCCTGAAGGTGTCGACTGTCCCGAATGGCCCCACCTGGACCGATCACGAGATCACCCTCAGCAACGACGGGGACTACGACCTCCCACAGCTCTACGGTTCGAAGTCAATCGGCGTGCCCCCCGTGGGCAACCTCGTCACCTCGGGTCTCGTGGTCAACCTGGGTGGGTTGGCGTTGAACCTCGGGTCTGTGGTGAGCGCAGTGGTCTCGCCCGTCACGGCCTTGCTCAGCACGATCCTGAGCACGTTGGACAACGGTGTGCTCAACCCGATCCTGAAGACGCTCGGCATCGATGTCTCGGGTGCGCGGGTCTCGGCACTTCGGGTTCCCTCGTGCGGCTACCCCGCGCTGCGCGGCTGAGCCCACTTTTCGTCCACAGCACCTCGCGCGATCCGGGTTTTCCACAGGCTCGCGTCATCCACACCTGACCCGTCGTCGATCCCGACAATCCTTGCCTCCAGGAGGTCACGGACATGGGATCCACGGCACAACAGAAGCAGGCACTCGGTGCCTACGGCGAAGCACTGGCAGCGCGCTACCTGGTCCAGAAGGGCATGGTGCTGCTCGATCACAACTGGCGCTGTCGTGATGGAGAGATCGATCTGATCCTCCGCGATGGCCGCACCCTGGTCATCTGCGAGGTGAAGACGCGTCGCACCACGACGTACGGCACTCCGTTCGAAGCGATCAGCCTGATCAAGATCGGACGGCTCAAGCGCCTCGCCGCTCAGTGGTTGAGCACGAACGGCGTGCGAGTCCAGGACATCCGTCTCGACATGGTGGGCGTGGTTGCCCCGTCGGTCGGCACCCCGCACATCGAGCACGTCGCGGGGGTGGGCTGATGCCCGTCGCAACCTCCCACTGCGTTGCGCTGCAAGGGGCGATCGGCCACATGATCGACGTACAGGTCGATGTGTCGCCGGGGGTGGTCGTCACCAGCCTGGTCGGTCGGCCGGACGCCTCGATCAACGAGGCCAAGGATCGGATCCGCACGGCCATCACCAACAGCGGCTTCGAATGGCCGGCCACCAGGCGCGTCACGATACTGCTCTCACCAGCTGACCTGCCCAAGCGCGGCACCCACTTCGACCTCGCGATCGCAGCTGCCGTGCTGGCTGCCGCCGACAAGAAGAAGACCTTGCGCGAGTCGCTCGAGGGGACGGTCAT
>DATCYH010000195.1:0-6893 GCA_036570405.1 Nocardioides sp. | reverse complement strand
CCTCATCGTCGACTCCGTCGCCGCCATCGCCGGGGGTGCGGGCGGCGTCTCGTCCAACACCTCCTACATAGAGTCGGCCTCCGGTGTGGGCGAGGGAGCACGCACCGGCCTCGCCTCGATCGTGACCGGCCTGCTCTTCCTGGTCTCCACGGTCTTCACGCCGCTCGTGGCCGCCATCCCGTCCGAGGCCGCCGTACCGGCGCTCGTCCTGGTCGGGTTCCTGATGATGCAGCAGGTCGCGGATATCGACTGGCGTGACCCGGAGATCGCCCTGCCGGCGTTCCTGACGATCGTGCTGATGCCGTTCGCCTACTCCATCTCGGTGGGCATCGGGGCCGGTTTCCTGGCCTACGTCCTGATCGAGCTGGTGGTCGGCAAGGCCCGCGAGATCCACCCGCTGATGTGGGTGGTGGCGATCCTGTTCGTCGTCTACTTCGCCTACAGCCCGATCAGCTCCTGGGTGAACTGACCGTCCCACTTCCGCCGACCCGGCAGTTGTTGACCACCCTTGGTTTGTCAACAACTGCCGGGTCGGCGGTTCTTTGTAGATTTGTTTAGCAAGGGTAATGACCTATGCTAATGACATGCCGTCCACCGAGAGAGTCGCCCGCACCGACGCCGGTCTGGCCTCCGAGCTCCGACTCTCGGTGATGCGCCTGCGCCGCAGGCTCGCGGGGGAGCGGTCCCCGGACAATCGGCTGAGCATCGGCACGATGGCGGTGCTCGGTTGCCTGAACCGGTACGGCGAGTCGACCATCGGCGAGCTCGCCCGTTTCGAGCGGGTGCAGCCGCCGTCGATGACTCGCACGGTGAACAGCCTCGAGGAGAGCGGGTTCGTCGAGCGTCGCCCGCACGAGACGGACGGTCGCCAGGTCGTCGTCGCCCTGACTGACCAGGGGCGCGACACCCTGCGTGTCGATCGCGCCCGCCGTGACGCCTGGCTGGCCCGCCGGCTCAGCAACCTGACCACCGAGGAGCGCGCCACGCTGCGTGCCGCCGCCCCGATCCTGCAACGACTTGCCGAGGAGGACTGACCCGGGTTTGAGTCCCACCTTCCGTTCCCTGCACAACCCGAACTACCGGAAGTACGCCGCCGGCAGCCTGGTGTCCAACGTCGGCACCTGGATGCAGCGCATCGCCCAGGACTGGCTGGTCCTGGTGCTCACCGGCAGCGGCACCGCCCTGGGCATCACCACCGGACTCCAGTTCCTGCCGGTCCTCCTGCTCTCGCCCTATGCAGGCCTGATCGCCGACCGGCTCCCCAAGCGGCGGTTGCTGCAGATCACCCAGGCGGCGATGGGCATCTCGTCGCTGATGCTCGGCCTGATCACCGTCCTCGGCGTGGTCGAGGTGTGGCACGTCTATGCGATTGCGCTCGTCTTCGGCGTCGCGGCGGCCTTCGACGCCCCCGCCCGCCAGTCCTTCGTCTCCGAGCTGGTGGACGCCGATGACCTGACCAACGCGGTCGGTCTCAACTCCGCGACCTTCAACATGGCCCGGATCCTGGGCCCGGGGCTGGCCGGGCTGATGATCGGCGCACTGGGCGGCGGCGCCTGGGCCACCGGCTGGGTGATCCTGGTCAACGCCGTCTCCTACGGCGCCGTGATCTGGCAGCTCCGGGCGATGGACGCCACCCTGCTGCACCCCTCGAAGCCGGCGCCGCGCGGGCCAGGCATGCTGCGCGACGGCGTCCGCTACGTCGCCGGCCAGCCCAAGATGGTGATGATCCTGATCCTGGTCTTCTTCGCCGGCACCTTCGGGATGAACTTCCAGATCACCTCGGCACTGATGGCCACCGAGGTCTTCGGCAAGGGGGCCAGCGAGTTCGGCCTGCTCGGCTCCACGATGGCGATCGGCTCGCTGGCCGGAGCCTTGATGGCCGCGCGTCGTCCGCGGGTCCGGCTGCGACTGCTGGTCATTGCCGGGGTCGGCTTCGGTCTGGCCGAGGTCGTCGCGGGCCTGTTGCCGTCGTACGTCGTGTTCGCGGCGTTCAGTCCGCTGATCGGCTTCTCGACGATCACCCTGCTCAACTCCGCCAACGCCGTGATGCAGCTCGAGTCCGACCCGATGATGCGAGGGCGGGTGATGGCCCTCTACATGACCATCGTGATGGGCGGGACTCCGCTGGGCGCGCCGGTGATCGGTTGGATCGGTGAGGTGGCCGGGGCCCGCTGGACCTTGGTCATCGGGGGACTGCTGGTGATCGCGGGCACCGTCCTCGCGGCTGCGACGTACGTGCGGATGGAGAAGTCGCGCATGGTGCGGGAACGGGCCATTTTGACCCCCGAACATGCACCGAGTAACGTGATCCCCCGTGTCTGGGACAACCCGGCCGTTGCGCGTGCTCGAAAGTGATCTTCCCGCGAAAGCGTGTCGTTGACCAAGGCGACACGCCCGACCGCGGGGGCAGCGTGACCGAGGTTGCGAAGCACCATCCAGACCGATGAGCGGAAGCTCGTGAGATTCCATCGTTCCAGGCAGATCGCCTGGTCCTGAGAGTAGAAAAGAAGGGGAACCACCAAGGTGCCCACCATTCAGCAGTTGGTCCGCAAGGGCCGCCAGGACAAGGTGTCCAAGAACAAGACGCCTGCCCTCAAGGGTTCGCCCCAGCGACGCGGTGTGTGCACCCGCGTCTACACCACCACCCCGAAGAAGCCGAACTCCGCCCTCCGCAAGGTCGCCCGTGTGCGCCTGTCCAGCGGCGTCGAGGTCACGGCATACATCCCGGGCGTCGGTCACAACCTCCAGGAGCACTCCATCGTGCTCGTCCGCGGCGGTCGTGTGAAGGACCTGCCCGGTGTTCGTTACAAGATCATTCGCGGTTCGCTCGACACCCAGGGTGTGAAGAACCGTAAGCAGGCCCGCAGCCGCTACGGCGCCAAGAAGGAGAAGAGCTGATATGCCGCGCAAGGGTCCCGCTCCGAAGCGCCCGATCGATGTCGACCCCGTCTACGGGTCGCCGGTCGTCTCCCAGTTGGTCAGCAAGGTGCTCCAGGACGGCAAGAAGCAGGTTGCCCAGCGGATCGTCTACACCGCCCTCGAGGGCTGCCGCGAGAAGACCGGCACCGACCCGGTCGTTACGCTCAAGCGTGCGCTCGACAACGTGAAGCCGGCCATCGAGGTCAAGTCCCGCCGCGTCGGCGGCGCCACCTACCAGGTCCCGATCGAGGTCAAGGGCACCCGCGGCACCACGCTCGCGCTGCGCTGGCTGGTCGGCTACGCCGCGGACCGTCGTGAGAAGACGATGGCCGAGCGCCTGATGAACGAGATCCTCGACGCCAGCAACGGCCTTGGTGCCGCTGTGAAGAAGCGCGAGGACACTCACAAGATGGCCGAGTCGAACAAGGCCTTCGCCCACTACCGCTGGTGACCCGAGCCCACACGGCTCAAGTCATCTGCGGACCGGAACCTTTCACCACCATTCGAGGGGACATCACTTAAGTGGCTGTCGACATCACGACGGACCTGAACGTGGTCCGCAACATCGGCATCATGGCGCACATCGACGCCGGCAAGACCACCACCACCGAGCGGATCCTGTTCTACACAGGCATCAACTACAAGATCGGCGACACCCACGAGGGTTCGGCGACGATGGACTGGATGGAGCAGGAGCAGGAGCGTGGCATCACGATCACCTCTGCTGCGACCACCTGCTGGTGGAAGGATCACCAGATCAACATCATCGACACCCCCGGGCACGTGGACTTCACCGCGGAGGTGGAGCGTTCGCTCCGCGTCCTCGACGGCGCTGTCGCCGTGTTCGACGGTGTTGCCGGTGTCGAGCCCCAGACCATGACGGTGTGGCGCCAGGCCAACAAGTACTCCGTTCCCCGCATGTGCTTCGTCAACAAGATGGACCGCACCGGTGCGGACTTCTTCAACTGTGTCGACATGATGTTCGACCGGTTGAACTCCACCCCGCTGGTCCTGCAGATCCCGATCGGCGCCGAGGGCGACTTCCTCGGTGTCGTCGACCTGATCGGCATGCGCGCCCTCACCTGGCGTGGCGAGACCACGATCGGTGAGGACTACGAGATCGAGGCCATCCCGGCCGAGCTGCAGGAGCAGGCCGACGAGTGGCGCGTGAAGCTTCTCGAGACCCTCTCCGAGGCTGACGACGAGATCATGGAGAAGTACCTCGAAGAGGGCGAGTTCACCGTCGAGGAGCTCGAGGCGGCCATCCGCCGCGCGACGCTCGCCGACAAGCTGAACCCGGTCCTCCTCGGCACCGCGTTCAAGAACAAGGGCGTCCAGCCCCTGCTCGACGCCGTGGTGAAGTTCATGCCCTCGCCGCTCGACATCGACGGCATCCAGGGCCACGCGGTAAACGACGAGGAAGAGGTCGTCGTCCGCCAGCCCTCCGACAACGAGCCGTTCTCCGGTCTCGCCTACAAGATCGCGACCGACCCGCACCTGGGCAAGCTGATCTACGTGCGCGTCTACTCCGGCAAGCTCGAGGCCGGCTCGACCGTGCTCAACTCGGTCAACGGCCGCAAGGAGCGAATCGGCAAGGTCTACCAGATGCACGCCAACAAGCGTGAGGAGATCGCGTCGGTGGGCGCCGGCCAGATCGTGGCGGTGATGGGTCTCAAGGACACCAAGACCGGTCACACGATCTGCGACCAGCAGAACCCCGTCGTGCTGGAGTCGATGTCCTTCCCGGCCCCGGTGATCGAGGTCGCCATCGAGCCGAAGACGAAGTCCGACCAGGAGAAGCTGGGCACCGCGATCCAGCGCCTCTCCGACGAGGACCCCACCTTCACCGTCAAGACGGACGAGGAGACCGGCCAGACCATCATCGCCGGCATGGGTGAGCTTCACCTCGACATCCTCGTCGACCGGATGAAGCGCGAGTTCAAGGTCGAGGCAACCGTCGGCAAGCCGCAGGTCGCCTACCGCGAGACCGTCCGCAAGGACGTCACGAACCACAGCTACACCCACAAGAAGCAGACCGGTGGTTCGGGTCAGTTCGCAAAGGTCGTCATCTCGCTCGGCCCCAACATCGACCCGGAGACCGGCACTGGTGCCGGCTACGAGTTCGTCAACAATGTCTCGGGTGGCCGCGTGCCGCGCGAGTACATCCCCTCGGTCGACCAGGGCGGCCAGGCCGCCATGGAGTTCGGCGTGCTCGCCGGCTACCCGATGGTGGACGTCAAGTTCACCCTCGAGGACGGCGCATACCACGACGTCGACTCGTCGGAGCTCGCGTTCAAGCTTGCCGGGAACCAGGCCTTCAAGGAGGCCGCCCGGATGGCGAAGCCCGTGCTCCTCGAGCCGATGTTCGCGGTCGAGGTCACCACCCCCGAGAGCTTCCTCGGGACGGTCATCGGCGACATCAACTCTCGCCGTGGCCAGATCCAGGCACAGGAAGAGCGTCACGGCGACATGGTCGTCAACGCCCTCGTGCCGCTTTCAGAGATGTTCGGGTACGTTGGCGACCTGAGGTCCAAGACCTCCGGGCAGGCGTCGTACTCGATGGAGTTCGACTCGTACGCCGAGGTTCCCACGAACGTCGCCGACGAGATCGTCAAGAAGGTTCGGGGCGAGTAGTCACCTGACTACCCGGCCGGACCCTCGGCGCAGTACCAACCACCACATCACGAGTCAAGAAACACACAACCCAGGAGGAGCCCACAGTGGCTAAGGCGAAGTTCGAGCGGACCAAGCCGCACATCAACATCGGCACCATCGGTCACCTCGACCACGGCAAGACCACCTTGACCGCGGCGATCACCAAGGTGATGCACGACAAGTTTCCGGACCTGAACGAGGCCTCGGCCTTCGACATGATCGACAAGGCTCCGGAAGAGCGCCAGCGCGGCATCACGATCTCGATCTCGCACGTCGAGTACCAGACCGAGGCCCGCCACTACGCGCACGTCGACTGCCCCGGTCACGCGGACTACATCAAGAACATGATCACCGGTGCTGCGCAGATGGACGGCGCGATCCTCGTGGTTGCCGCCACCGACGGCCCGATGCCGCAGACGCGTGAGCACGTGCTGCTCGCCCGCCAGGTCGGCGTGCCGGCCCTGGTCGTGGCGCTCAACAAGTGCGACATGGTCGACGACGAGGAGCTCATCGAGCTCGTCGAGATGGAGGTGCGCGAGCTCCTCTCCGAGTACGAGTTCCCGGGCGACGACATCCCCGTGGTTCGGGTTGCAGCATTCCCGGCCCTCGAGGGTGACGCCAAGTGGGGCGACTCGGTTGCCGAGCTCATGCAGGCCGTTGACGACTACATCCCCACCCCGGAGCGCGAGACGGACAAGCCGTTCCTCATGCCCGTCGAGGATGTCTTCACGATCACCGGTCGTGGAACCGTCATCACCGGTCGCATCGAGCGTGGCATCGTCAAGGTGAACGAGGAAGTCGAGATCATCGGCATCCGCGAGACCGCCCAGAAGAGCACCGTCACCGGTGTCGAGATGTTCCGCAAGCTGCTCGACGAGGGCCAGGCCGGCGAGAACGTCGGTCTGCTCCTGCGTGGAACCAAGCGCGAGGACATCGAGCGCGGCATGGTTGTCATCAAGCCCGGCACCACCACCCCGCACACCAACTTCGAGGCATCTGTCTACATCCTCTCGAAGGAGGAGGGTGGCCGTCACACGCCGTTCTTCAACAACTACCGTCCGCAGTTCTACTTCCGGACCACGGACGTCACCGGCGTCGTCACGCTGCCCGAGGGCACCGAGATGGTCATGCCCGGCGACAACACCGAAATGATCGTTGAGCTGATCCAGCCCATCGCCATGGAGGACGGCCTCCGCTTCGCAATCCGCGAAGGTGGCCGCACCGTTGGTGCCGGTCGCGTCACCAAGATCACCAAGTGATCTAACGCTTCATCACACTGAGCCCCGGCTCCCGCAAGGGAGTCGGGGCTCAGTGCATTT
>DATCYH010000194.1:0-8301 GCA_036570405.1 Nocardioides sp. | reverse complement strand
GCGCGATCGCCGTCGACGGGCGTGGACGCACCAACGTGGAGAACATCTACGCGATCGGTGACGTCACCGCGAAGTTCATGCTCGCCCACGCCGCCGAGGCGGCCGGGATCGTGGCCGCCGAGACGATCGCCGGAGCGGAGACGCAGGAGATCAACTACGACATGATCCCGCGGGCGACCTACTGCCAGCCGCAGATCGGCTCCTTCGGTTATTCCGAGGAACAGGCCAAGGAGAAGGGGTACGACGTCAAGACGGCCACCTTCCCGTTCTCCGCGAACGGCAAGGCGCAAGGCCTCGGTGAGGCAGTCGGCTTCGTCAAGGTGATCGCCGACGCCGAGCACAACGAGTTCCTCGGCGCGCACATGATCGGCCCGGACGTCACCGAGCAGCTGCCGGTGCTGACCCTGGCCCAGCAGTGGGACCTGACGGCGGACGAGGTGGCACGCAACGTGTTCGCCCACCCGACGCTCTCCGAGGCGGTCAAGGAAGCAGTGCACGGCATCGCCGGACACATGATCAACTTCTGATCCGATGCCCACTTCGAATCGTGTCGTCATCATCGGGGGAGGCCCGGGCGGATATGAGTCCGCCCTGGTCGCCGCACAGCTCGGCGCCGAGGTCACGCTCGTCGACACCGACGGCCTCGGCGGGTCCGCGGTGCTCACCGACTGCGTGCCGAGCAAGACCCTGATCGCCACGGCCGAGGTGATGACCGAGGTGGCTGCTTCAGCCGAGCTCGGGGTGTCCTTCACCGACACCCAGGGAGACGCGGCCACCAGCATTCGCGTCGACCTGGCTAAGGTGAACGCGCGCGTACGCCGTCTCGCCGACGAGCAGTCGGCCGACATCGCCCGTCGGATGGAACGCGACGGGGTGCGGGTGATCCGGGGCCGTGGTCGGCTGAGCGATCCGCACCGGGTCGAGGTGACCGACGCCGACGGCGTACGTTCCGTCCTCGAGGCGGATGCCATCCTGGTCGCCACCGGTGCCTCGCCCCGGACCCTGGGCTCGGCCGAGCCGGATGGCGAACGCATCCTCACCTGGGAGCAGGTCTATGACCTCACCGAGGTGCCGGAGAAACTGATCGTGGTCGGCTCGGGCGTCACCGGGGCCGAGTTCGCCTCCGCCTACCTGGCGCTGGGCATCGACGTCACCCTGGTCTCCTCGCGCGACCGGGTCCTTCCCGGCGAGGACGCGGATGCCTCGGCGGTCCTCGAGCAGGTGGCCACCCGCAAGGGGATGAAGGTGCTCGGCAAGTCCCGGATGGAGTCCGTGGTCCGCGACGGGGACTCGGTGACGGTGACCCTGACGGACGGCCGCACGGTCGAGGGCTCGCACTGCATCCTCGCGCTCGGCTCGGTCCCGAACACTGCCGACCTCGGTCTCGAGGAGGCCGGCGTGATCACCGACGACGCCGGCTTCATCAAGGTGGACAGGGTCTCTCGGACCTCGGCACGCGGTGTCTATGCGGCCGGTGACTGCACCGGCGTGCTGATGCTCGCCTCCGTGGCCGGGATGCAGGGCCGGATCGCCATGTGGCACTTCCTCGGGGACGCGGTGGCACCGCTGGACCTGAAGAAGGTGTCCTCCAACGTCTTCACCGCGCCCGAGATCGCCACGGTGGGCTGGTCACAGCAGGCCGTCGACGCCGGTGAGATCCAGGCGGACTGTGTGATGCTCCCGCTCGCCGGCAATGCCCGGGCCAAGATGCAGGGCGTCACCGATGGCTTCGTGAAGCTGTTCTGCCGACCCGACACCGGCATCGTCGTCGGTGGCGTGGTCGTCGGTCCCCGTGCCTCGGAGCTGATCCACCCGGTCGCGATCGCGGTGGGGGAGTCACTGACCGCCGACCAGCTGGCCCAGGTGTTCACCGTCTATCCGTCGGTGTCCGGGTCGGTGGCTGAGGCTGCACGGCGCCTGCACAAGATCTGAGCGCTTCAGAAGCCGCCGAAGTCGCCGCCGCCCCCGAAGTCGCCACCACCGCCGAACCATCCGCCGTCGTCCCCGCCGGAGAAGTCACCGCCCGAGTGGTCGCCGCCACCGATCTCGCCGATGCCGTCCATGCTGTCCAGGCCATCGGTGCCCCCACCCTCGGTGGACCAGGCGCCCCCGGCGGCGTCACCACCCAGGTCGGCCGGTGGCTCGATCACCGCAGGTGACCAGAGGCCGCCCATCATCGACCCGATCAGGAACGCCGGGAAGAGCCCGTTCATCGCATACGAGCCGTAGTAGCCGTCGGCATAGTGGCCGTAGGCTGGTCCGCCCTGGTACCACGGCACCATCCGGTTGCCGGAGCGCACCTGGCGGGCGTCGGGCTCGGCGCCGGCACGGACACGCTCGGCGTCGGCCAGGCACACCGGGATCTCCCGCTCGGCACCACCGCCCGGAGCCCACGAGACATCGGTCTGGGCCGGGCCGTGGGCGGGGTTGAAGAAGCACGGTGGGCGCCGCTGAGGGAGCTCGCGCCCGTCCTGGCGCGCCAGCACGCAGGCCTGCGCATAGCGGCCGTCCTCGAGGGTGCGCGTGACCTGGGTGAGGTCCTCGGGCTCCGCCGCATCCGCGAGCAGCATCTTGGCGTCCTCGTAGGCGTCCAGGGCTCGCTGGTAGTCCTGGCGCATCGGCACGTCGAGGGTGGTCGCGAGGGTGTCGATGTGCAGCTCCTGCAGCTCCTCGCCGAACCGGGTCACGTCCGCGTCCACGACCCTCTTCACCTGGGCGAGAGCACGCTCCTGCTCGCTCGTCTTCCTGCGCGACCTGAGTTGTACGACGACCAGCGCGACGCCGGCGACGACTGCGATAAGGACCAGGAACTCCACCATGTGACGACGCTAGCAACGCGCCGAAACCGGCGGCGATGAATCACTCCGTTGTAGTTCACAAGAAGCTCTGTTGCGGCGCGCGAGACCGTGATGGAATTCGAAACACCAGCCACAGAAGCCACAAGGACAACGGACACAACATGCGTCGCACCCCGCTCCTGACCACGTTCTGCGCCCTCAGTGCGGCCCTGATCGTCGGTCTCACCGCCACCCTCTCCGGAGGTTACGCGAGCGCGGCGCCGACCGTTGCCGCCAAGAAGCTCACCGTGAACAAGTCCTACCGGATGCCGAGCACCGGAAGCGTGAAGCTCGTCGGCCACGGCTTCGGCCACGGGCACGGGATGTCGCAGTACGGCGCCGAGGGCGCGGCGCGCGAGGGGCTGGGCTGGAAGCAGATCCTGGGGTTCTACTACCCCGGCACCCGTCTCAGCACGGCCCGGGGCCGGATCTCGGTGCTGATCTCCGCGAACACGACTCGCTACACCGTGGTCCAGGCCAGGTCCCACCTGCGGGTCAAGCGACCCAGCACCCGGGAGGCATGGACCCTGCCCGACCGTGGCGCCACGAAATGGCGCCTCGCGGTGAGCAGCAAGGGCGAGAGCCGCGTCGAGTACTACCGCGACAAGTGGCGGATCTGGCGGACCATCCCCGGCACGCTCGAGTTCCACGCCGGCGGTGCGGCCATCCGGCTCTATGTCGGCAACACCTCCGTGCGCTATCGCGGGACGCTGCGCTCCGCCATCCCCAATCCGGGCACCCGGGAGCGCCAGACCGTCAACCTGGTCGACGTGAACCACTACACCCAGGGCGTGGTCGCCCGGGAGATGCCGGCGACCTGGAGCCCGAACGCCGTACGCGCCCAGTCAGTCGCCGCCCGCACCTATGGAGTGCGGCAGAAGGCCACGCCGCTGACCAGGACCTATCACATCTGTGACACGACGGCCTGCCAGGTCTATGGGGGTGTGGAGGCCGAGCACTCGGCCTCGAACGCCGCAGTCCAGGCCACGAAGAGCCAGGTGCTGACCTCGGACGGCAAGCCGGCGTTCACCCAGTTCAGCTCGAGCAGCGGTGGGTGGACCGTCGACAACTCCAGGTTCTCCTACCTTTCTGCCAAGCAGGACCCGTACGACGGCTGGGCCGGCAACCCGGTCCACGAGTGGCGCCTCGACCTCGACGTGGCCAAGGTGGAGAGGGCCTGGCCGACAATCGGCAACCTGGAGACGATCAAGATCCGCGACCGCGACGGCAACGGCGAATGGGGCGGTCGGGTGAACACCCTGACCATGTTCGGCTCCGAGGGGTCCAGGACGATCTATGCCACAGAATTCCGTTCCAAGCTCGGGCTGCGCTCGACCTGGTTCGACTTCGCGTCCTAGCCTCGGGCGGCGGGCTCCAGGACCACGACCAGGTCCCCGCCGGCCACCGACTCGGTCCCGTCGACGGCAACCCTCACGATCGTGCCCGACCTCGGCGCGGTGATCGCAGCCTCCATCTTCATCGCCTCGATCATCGCGACCGGGTCACCGATATCGACCCGGTCACCGACGCGCACCAAGGGCGGCACGAAGCCCTGGAAGGGCGCTTCGACGTGGGCGGGCATGCCCCCAGACTAGTGGGCGACGCGGGCCTCGGTTCGACGGATTCCTGACCATGGACCTGTCGGCTCGGATAGAGTTCTTCGCACACCGAGCCCGTCACGCTCCGGAGACGTCGAGCGTGGCACCGGATCTCACTCCTGGGAGGGAGCTGAGAGAGAGGGCCGTCCGGTCTCCGGGCGGCCCTCGATTGCGTTCTCGGCAGCGCGTCGGCCCGGGCCGGGGATTCAGGGCCGGCGGTGCAGGCGGCCGATCAGGTCCGGCTCGAGCGCGCCATACCCGGTGGAGGCCCACGGCTCGGAGTCCGTCTCGAAGTAGTGCACGGCCTTGCCGCGCCGGGCCACGTCGAGGATGTCAGGGACCCGGTCCCGACGCAGTGCCTGGCGGCAGGCAGTGCACAGCGGCGCCTTGATCTCGCGACCGGCCGCGGTCACCGCTTGGACCTGTCCGGTCACGCCGTGCAGGGGATTGAGGAAGCAACGCGTGGGGGGCTTGAACGACCTTCCGGCCAGGGCGGCATCCAGGGCACGTGAGCCGTTGTCGGCGAGGACGATCGCACCGACCACGTCGAGCACCTCCGGATCCTTGACGTCCATCGCCCGTCGCGCAGCCTCGTAGTGGTCCAGTGCGGACTGCCAGGAGTCGACGTTCCCGGTTGCGGTGATCTCCGAGTCGTCGATCCGCTCGCCCAGGACCAGCACGTCGTCACGCGCCTGCTGCTCGAGCTTCCGGTCATGCGCTTTGCGGATCCTGGCCATCGCCGACGGTGGCAGGGCTTGGGGCTTCTTGGCACGGCGTACGCCTGCGAAGGCCTTGTAGATGACGGCGCAGATGATGGCCGCGATCAGTCCGGCGAGGACCAGGCCGGTCGGGTCGAATCCGTCCTCGCCATAAGAGCTCCCGGTCGAGCTGCGCTCCAGGTCATTGCGGTCGTACCACTCGTCGCGGGCCTTCGACTCCAGCTTGTCCAACTTCGAGGCCGGCCGGAGCAGGAGCTCGGTGGACCTCTCGAAGGCACTCCCGAGGGTCTCGTGCGACTCGTAGCGGACGATGCTCAGTGCAGGGTGGTAGAGCGAGCCGTCAGAGGTGCTCGGCACGTCCCACGCCCGGCCCTCGAGCGAGATCTCGGTGGGCTCGAGGCTGGTGGTGGTGGCCAGGTAGATCCCCGGTTCCGGGTGCTCGGCGTGGAGCCGGGTGAGCAGGTCCGCAGTGCTCCCGGAGAACGCGTCACCGCGCTCGAAGGGATAGGCCACCACGAACAGCGGGTCGGAGGAATCCGCGATGTTCTCCTTGATCGCCGCGACCTGCTCGGCCGTGAACTGCGACTCCAGGCTCGGGTGGATGTAGAGCTGGTCCTTGGCCAGGGCCTCGTGGATCTGCTGGGGCTCGTCGTCGTTGCGCGCGGTCATCGCCACCCTCCCGGGAGCTTGAGCAGTCCGCCGGTGAGGGTCCGCACCAGCCAGAAGAAGAGTCCGATCCCCAGGAGGACGCCCAGAGCGATCATGACGCCCGCGGCGATGCCACCGCCGGTGCCACCCCAGTAGTCGAACTCGCTGTCGTCGTCGTGCCAGGTCACCGTGAGCTGGTCGATCCCTGCGAGCAGTGCAGTGGTGGGGTCGCCGACGAAGTCGCTGGTGTTGAACTGGAAGGGATAGCCGTCCCTGCCGCCGGTCAGCATCACGTCTCCCGACTCCGGGCCCTCCCAGATGACCAGCACCCCCGGCTCGTCGTCGGCCAGGGCCCGCTCGAGCTGCTCCTCGGTCTGGAGGTAGCTGCCGCCCATGTTGGTCTCCTGCCAGACGATCACCCGAACGGGCACCTCGTCCACACCACGCGCGGCGATCGCCTTCTCCAGTCGCTTCTCATCGGCCTCGTCCACCATCGTGCGACCGTCCGGAGCGACGTGTACGCCGTCCTTGCGGATGCCCTCGATCGCGTTGCGCACCCGGTCACGAGGGGTGTCGAGGACTTCCTCGTAGGCCTGCCACTGGGCGAACTCCTGCTCGCGCTTGTCGGTGAACCAGGCCGAGGCGCCGAATCCGCAGAGCAGCGCCGCCAGCGCGGCGAGGACCAGGTTGGCCACGGCATTCCTCATCGTGGCCGCCTCTGGTCCGCATGTCGCCACAGGTCATCGACCAAGGTGCCGTAGCCGGTCTCGGCCCAGACGCTCTTGCCGCTGTAGTAGGGCTTGTCGATGGCGAGCCGGCGGACCTCGACCAGCGAGTCGAGCACCCGACCGGCGGCCAGGTCGCGCTCGCACTTGTTGCACACACCGACGCGGATGCCGCCAGCCACGGTCTGGAGCCGGGTCGCCTCGCCGTGCAGCGGGTTGACGTAGCAGCAGCGGTAGATCTCCGTCCCGTCCTTGCTCATCGCGCGGGCCCCGGTCCTGGCCAGCACGAGCGCGCCGACCACGTCGAGGAGATCCGTGGAGTCCAGCAGGTCCGTGCCGGCCTCGAGGCTGCGCGTGGCCAGCTCGGTGCGCTCCTCGCCGGCCCGGCGGCGCTCGCCGGGCTTGGTCAGGCTCCGCTCCAGGCGGGTCAGCTCGTTGCTGGCCTTGGTCCGTACCAGCGAGAGCTGGCGGTCGGCGTGCTCTGCCTTGGTCAGCTCCGCCGGGGGAGTGCCGCGGCCCTTGCCCGCAGCGGTGCTCGACCGGGCGGACCCGAACTTCGAGGAGCCGGACTGCGCGGGGCTGGGGGCCAGGTTACGCGCTCCGATCGCCTGCAGCAGCCGATAGCCGCAGACCAGCACCAGCACGGCGACCAGGGTCCCGGTCATCGCGCTGTAGCCGGGGGTGGCCGGCTCGGCGTCCTCCCGATCGAGTCTCGAGGTGTAGCCCATGAAGCTCCACATCGGGTGGGAGTAGGCCTCGAGCTGCTCGGGGGTGAGGATCGGCTCGCGATAGTCGGGGATGCCGTCGATCGCGGCGACCTCCAGGGCAGCGGCGGCCTTGGCATGGGGCGCCATCACGAACTCGACCTTGCCCTGGGTCTGCGTGACACCTTCGATCTGGTCCTCGACCGACGAGCGGGCCAGGCTGAGCAACATCTCGTCGGTGTCCTCGGTGGGATCGAAGTCACCCCACACGCCGACGTGGCTGCCACCCTTGCTGGTGTGCACGACGTAGACGCCGTCCTTGCCGATCGCGGCATGGATCAGGCTGGCCAGCTCCTCGTCGCCGGACCCCCGCGAGATCCTCTGGGGGGTCACCGCATAGACGACGTAGACCGGGTAGTTGGCCTTCGCCTCCAGGTCGTGCAAGGCCTCGGTGAGCTCGGTCGTGTAGCCGTTGCCCATCGCCTCCTGCACCAGGATCGGGTCCTTGCGCAGGTGGGCGACGATTTCATCGACGGTGTCGATGAACTCCTCCTCGGGAGGAGCAGTGCTCATGTCAGTCCTTGAGCTCGCAGATGACGGCACCGTTGTTGACCGTGCCGCCGACCGTGGCCTCCAGGCCGCTCACCGTTCCGGCCTTGTGCGCCTTGAGGGGCTGCTCCATCTTCATCGCCTCGAGCACGACGATGACGTCGCCCTCGGCGACGGTCGCACCCTCCTCGACGGCGACCTTGACGATCGTGCCCTGCATGGGGGAGGTGACCGAGTCGCCGGAGGCAGCAGCGCCGGCCTTCTTCGCGGTCCGCTTCGGCTTCTTGGCCCCGGCAGCGGCGCCGCCGCCGGCCAGACCACCGAGGCCACCGGGGATGACCACCTCGAGGCGCCTGCCGCCGACCTCGACGGTCACCTTCTGGCGCTCGGCCGGCTCCTCGGCGTCACCGGCGTCACCGGAGTAGGGCGGGATCTGGTTGTCGAAGTCGGTCTCGATCCAGGTGGTGTAGACGGTGAAGTCGCCCTCGCCCGAGGGGTTGGAGGCGCCGACGTACGCCGGG
>DATCYH010000193.1:0-2791 GCA_036570405.1 Nocardioides sp. | reverse complement strand
ACCCGCCCCACACGTCGTACGCCGTGAGGGTGCGGCGTGGTGGGTCGACTGCGATGCCGGCTCGTTCCCGGTCGCCGACCCGGTGGCCCGGGCACCTGTCGCGCCGGCCGGCGCGCTGGGCGCCGACAACACAGGGCTCCTGCGATGAGCTTCCTGCTGTGTGACGTGCAGGTCGCGGGGAAGCGGGTCGACGTGCGCCTCCTTGACGACCGGATCGATGCCATCGGGGTGGATCTCGACCCTCGGGGAGCCGAGGTCGTGCCGGGCCGGGGTGGCGCACTGCTGCCGGGGCTCACCGATCATCACCTCCATCTGCTGGCGATGGCTGCGGATCTGGAGTCCGTGCGGTGCACTCCGTCGGCGGTGGGGGACGGGGACGGTCTCGCGGTGGCGCTCCGGACCGCACCCGGGGACGGACAGGGGTGGGTGCGCGGGGTCGGCTACCACGAGGACGTGGCCGGGCTCCTCGACGCCGAGCTGCTCGACCACCTGCACGCCGAGCGACCGGTACGGATCCAGCACGCCAGCGGTGCGGTGTGGTTCCTCAACTCGGCTGCGATCAGAGCTCTCGGCCTGGCCTCGGCCGAACATCCGGGCATCGAACGAGATCCGCCCGGCCGGCCGGTCGGACGTCTGTGGCGTGCCGACGACTGGCTGCGCAGCCGCCTCCCCGCCTCTCCGCGACCCTCGCTGCGCCAGACCAGTCGACGGTTGACGGGCTTCGGGATCACCGCGGTCACCGATGCCACGCCACGGCTCACCCCGGAGCAGGTGGACCTGCTCCGGAGTGCACAGGCCTGCGGCGAGCTGGTGCAGCACGTGACCCTGCTGGGCGCACCGCTGGATGTGGACGTCCGGGAGCCACGCCTGTGGTCCGGCCCGTGGAAGATCGTCCTCGCCGACTCCGGGCTGCCTGCGCTCGACCAGCTGGTCACCGAGATCCGTGACGCCCATGCCGCCGCCCGCCCGGTTGCCGCGCACAGTGTCACGACGGCCTCGTTGCTCCTGCTCCTGGCCGCGCTGGACGAAGCCGGGTCCCTGCCCGGTGACCGGGTCGAGCACGCAGCCGTCGTGCCTCCCGAGGTCGTGCCGATGCTCGCCGAACGCGACCTGCGCGTGGTTACCCAGCCGGGCTTCCTGGCCGACCGGGGAGACCGGTTCGCGGCCGGGACGCCCGCGGCCGAGCACGGCGACCTCTATCGCTGTCGCTCCCTGCTCGACGCCGGGATCCCCGTCGCCCTGTCCAGTGATGCGCCCTACGGACCGGCCGATCCGTGGCAGGTCATCGCCGCGGCAGCCGGTCGACGCACTCCGGACGGCAGCGTCCTCGGGCCGGCCGAGACGATCACGGCCGCCGACGCCCTGGATGCCTACCTCGCTCCGGCCGATGACCCGGGCGGGTTGCCGCGACGCCTCCAGGTCGGCGGAGTCGCCGACCTGGTGCTCCTGGACCGTCCGCTCGAGATGGCGCTGCAGGCCCCGTCGGCCGAGCACGTCCAGTCCGTGTTCATCGGCGGCCTCCGGAGCTGACGCCGAGGAAGGTCTCGGCATACTCCTGCAGCGCTTCGACGCACCGCTCCACGCGCTCGCCCGGCGGTTGGAGCACGAAAGAGTCGACGCCGGCCCCGGCGAGCTGGCCCAGGTGCTCGCGGTGCTGCTCCACCGAACCGGGAGCCTGCAGGAA
This sequence comes from Nocardioides sp., assembly GCA_036570405.1. Taxonomy (GTDB): domain Bacteria; phylum Actinomycetota; class Actinomycetes; order Propionibacteriales; family Nocardioidaceae; genus Nocardioides. Next base: position 1,107 of record DATCYH010000193.1, on the reverse strand, counting down.
GGTGCACTCGGGCGTCTGCACCTGGATGGTGATCCCGGTGCCCTCGCCCTGCTGTTCGACAGCGGCCTCGCGTACCTCCTCGATGCGGGTGGCCAGCTGCTCGATGGTGGCGAGTGCCGGCGTACGCGTCGTGCGGGCGACTTCCTCGCTGACCATCAGTGGGCTCCACCCCTGGGCGCTCGCGGCACGGCGCCGTGACATCGCACTGTTGCCGCCGATCAGCACCGGCGGGCCACCCGGCTGCACCGGACCCGGCAGGGAGGCAACGCCCTTGCCACGGAAGTGCTTGCCCTCGTGGGAGTAGGGCACCTCGCTCCAGGCACCACGCATCACCTCGAGGCCCTCGTCGAAGAGCTCGTTGCGGACCTCCATGTCCACGTTCAGCGCGAGGAACTCCGAGCGCAGATAGCCGCTTCCCGCCACCACCGTGACCCGCCCGGCCGAGAGCCGGTCGACAGTCGCAAGGGCCTTCGCCGCGACGAACGGGTTGTGGTAGGGCAGCACCATCAGGTAGGTCATCAGGCGCACCCGCTCGGTGACCGCGGCACAGAACGACAGTGCGGAGGTGAGGTCGAGCGACTGGTGACCGCCTGCCTCCAGCCACTTCAACGACGGTGCGGGGTGCTCGGTGAACGCAACGGCGTCATAGCCGTGCTGCTCGGCGGCCTTGACGACGCGGATCATCCCCTCGGGACCGACCAGCTCTGGAGTCTCCCCGGCTGACGCGACCGGATATTCCACGGTGAACTTCACGGTGCTCCTCCTGTGCGTTGCATGCGACTGTCCTCTGCCATGGCGTCGACAGCGACGAACCGGTGCGCGAAGAGCCACCGGTCATCGACCGGCACCAGCACGTCGCGGTAGCGGCCCCAGTGGTCCAGACCGGCTTCGGTCAGCACGGCGAAGTAGGCGCTGGCCTCGATCCGCTCCGGGGCGACCCGGTCGAAGCGCAGGTTGGTCACGTGGTGCCTGATGATGGTCTTCACATCTGTCCGTGTCGCGGCCGCGTGGGCGACCTCGGACTGAGTGGTCTCGAGCGGGGCCCCGGAGAGCATCTCGACGATCCCGGTCCGCCCGCGGGCCGAGGTCATGTCCTTGATCTCGAGC
>DATCYH010000192.1:0-14613 GCA_036570405.1 Nocardioides sp. | reverse complement strand
TGTCCCCGTGGTCCCAGTGGTCGCCGATGGTGGCGCCGTTGCGCGTCAGCTTCTCGGGCACCTGCAAGCGCGTGCGCGGGGTGATCTTGCCGGCGTCGATCAGGGCGCCGAAGGTGAGCACCTTCTCCACCGAGCCGGGCTCATAGACGTCACTGGCTGCCCGGGAGCCGAGATCTTCCTCGGCGGCCTCGGCAGGCTCGTTCGCGTTGTAGGTCGGGTAGTCGGCTGCTGCGATGATCTCACCCGTTCGGGTGTCCATCACGATGGCGACCCCGGACTCGCCCCGGACCTTGCGGACGCCCTCGGCGAGGACGCGCTGGGCATAGAACTGGACGTCGCGCTCGAGGGTGAGCCTGAGGTCCTTGCCGTCCACCGGCTTCACGGTGCTGTTCTCGCCGAGCGGGATGCGGTTGCCTCCCCCGACCTCGTAGGTCGCCGAGCCGTCGGTTCCGGACAGCTGCTTGTCGAAGGTGCGCTCGAACCCGGCGAGCGGGCCCTTGTCCTCGTCCTGGCCGATGAACCCGACCAGGTTGGCCGCGATGTCGTCCGCGGGATAGTCGCGCATCGGATCACGACGCGTGCTCAGACCCTTGAAGCCCTCCTCCTTGAGCTCCTCGACCACGGCAGTGGCGACGGTCGAGGGCACTCGCCGGGCGAGGTACTGGAAGCGGGTGTCCTGGCGACGCAGCCGGTCGAGCAGCTGGAAGTAGTCGATCCCGAGCCTGTCGGCGAGCCGGGTAGCGATCTCGGGAGCGTCCTTGCGGGTCATCTGCGGGTCGCCGACGATCATCAGGCCATCGACGGAGGTGGCCAGCTCGACTCCGTTGCGGTCGACGATCGCGCCACGCTCCGCGGGCAGCTCCGCCGTGACCAGGCCCTCGGCCGCAGCCATCGCCGCATAGGCGTGCGGGTCGAGGCCCTGCAGCTGCACCAGGCGCACCCCGAACACCGAGAGCAGCATCGCGATGATCACGAAGCCGAAGCGCAACCGGAACAGGGCGGCCCCACGCGACGACGCGCCGTCGGGTGGGGCAGTGGGCTTCTTCGGTCGAAGGCTCAACGCTCGCTCCGGTCCCCTGCGCTCTGGCTTGTCGATCCAGTCCTATCCCTGCCGCCGCGGCGATCCTGCGAGGTCGACGTCGTGTCGCGCTCCGGCTTGTCGGCTTTGACCTTGATCACCAGGACCGGCGGAGCGAGCTCCTCGGGCTTCTGGGCCGCCGGGGGGCGGACGTCGGTGCGGTCGGCGGTGGTGGCGGGAGTCGCCTGGCCGATGACCTGGCCGCTGGAGAGCTCGATGAATGCGGGGTTGCTGGCCGGCACCATCCCCATCGACTGCGCCTTCTCGGCAACGGACTGGGGGTTGCGCAGTTCCTCGAGCTGCATCTGCAGCGTCTGCTCGCGCGAGGTCAGGTCCCGGGCCTGCTTCTCGAGGTCGGTGGCCGCGAACGAGTTCTGTTGCATGGTCGTGTTGAACAGCAGCAGTCCGACGACGCCAGCCACCAGGAGCAGGCTGACCAGGGTCACGAACGGGACGCGCGGGGCGTCCGAGGCGAGCCTGGGCACGACGCGGAGTCGTGCCTGCTCGACGGCTGCCTCGGCGATCCGCTGGAGCGGGACCCGGCTCTGGGGAAGAGGGCTGCTCATGCGGGAGCTCCTGAGTGTCGAAGGCGTTCAATGGCGCGCAGGCGTACGGACGCGGCCCGGGGGTTCTCGGTGAGTTCGGGCTCCACAGCCTTCTCGGCCCCGCGAGTGATGGTCTTGAAGGTGGGCTCGTGGCCGGCGGGAACGAAGGGCATGTCGGGCGGTACGTCGCTGCGCGTGGCCTCGGTGAACGCCTGCTTGACCAAGCGGTCCTCGAGTGAGTGGTAGGACTCCACGACGACGCGGCCGCCGACCCCGACCGCCTCGATGGCAGCCGGAATGGCACGACGCAGGACGTTGAGCTCGTCGTTCACCTCGATGCGCAGGCCTTGGAAGGTGCGCTTGGCCGGGTGTCCCCCGGTGCGACGTGCCGGCGCCGGGATGGCTGCATAGAGCAGCTCGACGAGTCGCCCCGACGTGGTGAACGGCTCCCTCTCGCGCTCGCGGACGATGTGCTGTGCGATGCGTCGGGCGAACTTCTCCTCGCCGTAGTCACGCAGGATGCGAGTCAGCGCCTCGACCGGATAGGTGTTGAGGACGTCGGCGGCGGTGATGCCCACCGAGTCATTCATCCGCATGTCGAGCGGAGCATCCTGGGCATAGGCGAATCCGCGTTCACGCACGTCGAGCTGCATGGAGGAGACACCCAGGTCGAAGAAGATCGCGTCGGCGTGCTCACGTCCGAGGTCCTCGAGGACGTCGAGGATCTCGTCGTACACAGAGTGCACCAGGGTCACTCGGTCACCGAAGGGCGCAAGCCGTTCGCCAGCCATCTGCAGCGCGTTGGGGTCGCGGTCGATGCCGACGAGGTGTGCCTCGGGGAAGGCCCGCAGCATCGCCTCGCTGTGGCCGCCGAGGCCCAGGGTCGCGTCGATGACCACCGCACCCGGTCGCTCCAGCGCGGGCGCCACAAGTGCAACGACCCGGTCCAGCAGGACCGGGACGTGTCGGGGGCTGTCCATTTCCTAGCCCTGCTGTCCGAATGTCATCAGGACGACAAGGCAGATGGTCAGGGCCAACGAGACGCCGACGGAGAACAGCATCACGGCGAGGGCGTCGCGCGCCTGCTCGCGCACTCTCGGCGTCGTGCGCGGTGTACCGCTGACACTCATGCTCATGGTTCGACCCCTGGCTGATGGTGGATGGCTGTGCTGGGTGGATCGCAGGACCAGGTCCCTGCCCGCCCCCAGAGGGGGAAGTTGTCTTCTGGAACCGGGGAAGGTGCCCCAGACGACTGGTAGGGGGCGGGCTCGAGACCTCGTGCTGCGATCCGTGTTGAGTTGTCGTGCTGGGTGGTGCTGGTGCGGTGCGGGCCAGGTGCCGAGTCAGATGCCTGTTCAGATGCGGTTCATTTGCTTGCTCAGATGCCGGGGAACACTTCGTCGCTGAGGTCCGAGAACTTCTGCTCCTGCTCCTCGGAGTAGTCCTGCCACGACGCCGGGTCCCAGATCTCGATCCGGTTCATGGCACCGATGACCATCACGTCCTTGCTCAGCGATGCGTATTCCCTGAGCACTGCCGGGATGCCGATCCGGCCCTGCTTGTCGGGAACCTCCTGTGACGCCGCCGCGAACAGCATGCGGACGTAGTCACGGGTCCCCTTGTTGGTGACCGGCGCCTCACGGAGCCGATCGGTCAACCGTCCGAAGTCCTCCATCGACCACACCGTCAGGCAGCGCTCCTGCCCGCGGGTGACCACGAGGCCCTCGGCCAGGTCCTCTCTGAACTTTGCCGGGAGGAAGAGCCGGCCCTTGTCGTCGAGCTTGGGCGTGTAGGTGCCGAAGAACATCTGGCACCGTCCCTTCAAGCCACTAATCCTCCACTGCGCACCACTTTACTCCACTCTCATCCACCGTCAACCATTCCGCGCGTGTTTCGTCGCTGTATTCCCACGAGGATTGAGGTCTCGGTCGATCGGGCTCGCGAGCACCCACATCCCGGACGGAGCCATGTTTGTGCAGGTCAGAACCACTTTTGCCCGCTCCGTGCGGCAGAGGTGGAGCGGCAGTGGTGAGAAAGCAGCCAGAGTGGTGGAGCAAAGTGGAGGAGAACGTGGGGAGCGGGCGTCTCCCCGCGCTCGTCAACCACGCATAGGCTTGACTGGTCAGATGGAGACGGCGCCGGGTCACCGTGCTCGCCGACGACTGGACCCTTGGAGGGCATACGTGGCCGTTGACGCCAATGACGTCGCAGGCGTGGCCAAGGTGGCCGCGCGCGTCCGGGAGAACATCAACTCGGTCATCGAGGGCAAGGACGACGTCGTCACCACCGCTGTCACCGTGCTCCTGGCCGAGGGTCACCTGCTGATCGAGGACATCCCCGGCGTCGGCAAGACCATGCTCAGCAAGGCCCTGGCCCGCTCGATCGACTCGACCGTTCGTCGCATCCAGTTCACCCCGGACCTGTTGCCCTCGGACGTGACCGGGGTCAGCATCTTCAATCAGGACACTCGCCAGTTCGAGTTCCGTCCCGGCGGCATCTTCGCCAACATCGTGGTCGGTGACGAGATCAACCGCGCCTCCCCCAAGACCCAGTCCGCGCTGCTGGAGTGCATGGAGGAGCGTCAGGTCACCGTCGACACCCAGACCTGGCCCCTCGAAGCTCCCTTCATGGTGATCGCGACGCAGAACCCCATCGAGATGGAGGGCACCTATGCCCTCCCCGAGGCACAACGCGACAGGTTCATGGCGCGGGTCTCGATGGGCTATCCGGTGATGGCCGCCGAGATCGCGATGCTGGCCTCGCACTCACGACGCAGCCCGTTGGAGGACCTCCGGCCGGTGACCGACGCCGAGGAGATCCGTCAGGCCATCGGGGTGATCAACCAGGTCCACACCGCAGACTCGATCCTTCGCTACGCCGTCCAGCTCACCACCGCGACCCGGCACAGCCCGGACCTGAACCTGGGCGCCTCGCCGCGCGCCTCCCTGCAGCTGGTCCGTGCCGCGAAGTCCTATGCCTGCATGGCGGGACGCAACTACGTGCTGCCCGACGACATCCTCACCATGGCTCGTCCGGTGCTCACCCACCGTTTGATCCCCAGCGTCGAGGCCGCCATGAGCAGCCGCGACACCGCAATGATCCTGGACGGCATCGTCACCTCGGTGCCGGTCCCCACGTCCTGATCGCGACCTGACCGATGGCTTCGGGACTCTCCGCCCTCACCGTCCGCGGACGGGCCTTCCTCGCTGCCGGGATCACTGCCGTGGTGTGCGCCATGGTGCTGGGACAGAACTCCTTGAGCCGGATCGGCGTACTCCTGGTCGCCCTGGCCCTGCTGGCAGCGCTGATGGTGGGGCGCAGCCGCTACCAGCTGGCCCTGGACAGGACCGTGTCACCCCAGCTGGTGCAAGCCGGATCGGCCAGCCAGGTGCACCTGGAGCTGGTCAACGAGGGTCGCGGTCGAACCGGGGTCATGCTCCTCGAGGAGACGCTCCCCTTCGTCCTCGGCTCACGACCCCGCTTCGTCCTCGGCGGGCTGCGGGCCGGCGCGCGCCGCTCGGTCACCTACCAGGTCCGCTCCGATGTCCGCGGCCGCTTCCTGATCGGCCCCCTCACGGTGCGCCTGCGCGATCCGTTCGGCCTCGTCGAGGTGGGGCGCTCCTTCACCTCGACCGTGCCGGTGACGGTCACCCCTCGGACCATCGCACTGCCCCCGGTCCCCCTCAACGGTGACTGGACGGGGTCCGGCGACAACCGCCCGCGCGCCTTCGCCACCGGATCGGCCGAGGACGTGACGGTGCGCGAATATCACCACGGCGACGACCTGCGCCGCGTGCACTGGCGTACGTCGGCACGCACCGGCGACCTGATGGTGCGTCGCGAGGAGCAACCCTGGCAGTCGCGGGCCACCGTGTTCCTGGACAATCGTCTCGGCGCGCACCGCGGCAGTGGTGCGGCCTCCTCGCTGGAGACCGCCGTCTCGATGGCCGCATCCATCGCAGTGCACCTGACCCAGAGGGGCTTCATGGTCCGCCTGGTCACCGCCGACGGCGAGGAACCCAACACGGCCTGGCACGATCGCACCTCCGCGGTGAACACTGCTCCGCTGCTCGAAGCGCTCGCCGTGGTCACGTTGAGCAGGCGTCCCGACCTGGACACCGACTGGCTGATCGACTCCTCGCACACCAGCATGCTGGTCGGGGTCCTCGGCGCCCTGAACACGCATGACCACGAGGTGATCCGCCGGATGCGCCTGCATGGTTCGCGGCCGATGGCCATCGCGCTCGATGTCGAGGCTTGGGTCAGTGGCGGGGTCCAGTCCCCCGGCTCCACGGCCGGTGAGCTGTCCAGCCTGGGCTGGCGTGCAGTGGATGCGCGCCCCGTCGATCGCCTCCCCCGCCTGTGGGAGGAGCTGAGTCGCCGCAGCGCCGGCCTCAAGCACGGAGTCCGCGGATGAGGCGCGCCGCGGCGGCCCAGACCCCGCTCGCCCTCGTGACGATCACGGCACTGACCAGCTGGGCGTCTCTGATCGCCTGGTCCGGGTTCGTCTCGCGCAGCGGTGACTACCTGATGCCAGCCCTGCTCGGCATCACGGTGACGGCGGCGATCGGCGTGTTGGCCCGCCGGTTCCGGATGCACGCGATCTTCGTGCTCAGCAGCCAAGCACTCGGAGTGCTGCTCGTCCTCAATGCCGGATGGGGTTCGTCGATCGTGCCGACGCTCGACTCGATCCGGACCACAGCTCAGGCCTTCGTCGATTCCGTCGACATCCTGCAGAGCTATGCCGCCCCGGTGCCGCCGGGCATTGAGAACACCATGCCCGTGCTGGTGATCGGCGCACTGCTGTGCCACCTGTTGGTCGACTTCCTGGCCCTGACCCTGGGCCGGGTTCCGCTTGCCGGACTACCCCTGCTGGTGGTCTACACCCTCCCGGTCAGCATCCTCGACAAGCCGGTCAACTGGATCGTCTTCGTCATCATCGTGACCGGGTTCCTGGTGATGCTGGCCCTGGCCGAGGGCACCAGGACGAACCGCTGGGGACGCGACTTCGGCAACCCGGAGAACGGCACCGAGCGCGGACCGTTCGGTCCCCAGGACCCGCGCCGACACCCGGTCGGCATGGGTCTGGGTGCAGTCGCCCTGGCCCTGCTGGTTCCCCTTGCCCTGCCCTCACTCGGGTGGCAGCTCTTCGGGCAGGGCGACGGCCCGGGCGAGGGCGACGACGAAGTCCGGATCACCAACCCGATGACCGACCTGCGACGCGATCTCGATCGCAAGCAGGACATCCCGCTGGTCCGGGTCAAGACCGCCGGGATCCGGCCGCAATACCTGCGCACCTCGGTGCTGACCAGCTACACCGGCGAGACCTGGACACCGGGTGACCGGGACCTGCCGAGCCAGAACTCAGCCACCGGCACGATGCCACCGCCGATCGGCCTGAGCCCGGCGACGCCGTACTCCTCGGTGGAGTGGCAGGTGAAGGTCCTCGACAGCCTCAAGTCGCTGTGGCTGCCCACCCCGATGCATGTCGAGGAGATCCGGGCCGGGTCCGAGTGGCGCTTCGACTCGACTGTGCTCGATTTCCACTCGGCCGACAACGACGTGGACACGGCGGGCCTCTCCTACGGCCTGACCGAGCTGGTGCCCGAGATGTCCGGGGACGACCTGGCGAGCGCACCCGCACCGAACCCGGCGATCGCGCGACGCTTCTCGAGCCTGCCCTCCGACCTGCCGGACTCGGTGCTGACGATGGCCGAGGAGATCACCGGGGGCCTGGTGACCGACTTCGAACGGGCGCAGGCGCTGCAGAGCTTCTTCCGCGACGAGGAGCGGTTCACCTATTCCCTCGAGCCCAGTGCGGGCAACGGCAACAGTGCGCTGGAGGAGTTCCTCGAGGAACGGGTCGGCTACTGCGAGCAGTTCGCCTCGGCGATGGCCGTGATGGCACGCGCCGTGGGCATCCCGGCGCGGGTGGCCGTCGGCTTCTACCAGGCCGACCAGCTCGAGGACAGCAGCTGGGAGTTCAGCTCGCACGACCTGCACGCCTGGCCCGAGCTCTACTTCGAGGACTACGGCTGGGTGCGCTTCGAGCCGACTCCGTCATCGCACATCGGCTCGGTGCCCGACTACACCAGTGACGACATCGTGATCGACGAGCCTTCGTCGGGACCGAGCTCATCGACCAGCTCGGCACCGTCGTCGCAAGCACCCAATTCCCAAGCACCGAGGCAGGCACCTGAGGTCGAGCAGGCCGCACGGAGCGACGAACGCTCGGGGATCCCGTGGACGACCATCCTCACGGTGCTGCTCGGCGTACTCGTGCTGGTCCTCCTCCTGATCGGTCCCCGCCTGCTGCGCCGTCGGCGTCGAGCCCGCCGCTGGCACGGGGATCTGCCGGCTGCCGAGGCAGCATGGGCCGAGCTCCGCGACATCTGCCTCGACCTGCGTCGCCCCTGGCCCGGCGGCAGGTCACCTCGAGCCACCGGTGCCGTCGTGGCAACCTGGTTCGGGCCCGCAGCACCCGAGCGGTCCACCCGACTGCCGAAGACCGGCCCGGAGCTGAACCCGGACGCGATGCGTGCGCTGGAGGAGCTGGTGCGCGCTGTCGAGGAGCTGCGCTATGCGCCGTGGCCGGGCACGGATGGGTCTGAGCTGTGGAGCGCTCTCGACACCTGCCGACTCGCTCTCGAGAACGGCGTCCCGACCAGGACGCGCTTCCGCGCGCAGTGGGCGCCGGCCTCGATGCTGCGTCGCAACGAGGTGCCGGCGGTGGTCATCGACGAGGAGATGGTCGGGGACCACGTCCGCTGAGCTCACGACTGACTCTCAGTCGACGCCACCCGCAACTGGTGGCTACGCGACGAGTCCGTGGAACGTGGCTCAGAAGCCGCCGTTCTCGTCGCGGCGACGACGCCAGCGCTCTTCCATCCGCTCCATGAACGGGGCGGAGGAGCGGGCCTTGCGGGGCTTGTGGGAACGGCCACCGTCAATGACGCTGAAGCCGTGGTGCCCGGTGGCCTTCTCGGTCGCAGCCGGCGCGTTGCCGCCGCGCAGGTTGACCAGGAGATAGGTGGCGGAGGCCAGCATCACCACGAAGCCGGCGATCCCGAGCGGGATGAAGGCGAAGATCGCGCCGGACATCAAGATGGCCACACCGACGACGAAGACGACGCCGGAGATGATCGCGCGACGACGAGCCGCGCGGCGGAAGGACGTCCCGCGCAGGGTGGAGGCGAACTTGGGGTCCTCCTCGACCAGGGCACGCTCCATCTGCTCGAGCAGACGTAGTTCTTCTTCCGAGAGCGGCACGTTTCCTCCCCTGTTCGCAGTCCTTCTGACTGTCCGTCTCCAAGTCTAGGCAGCGTCGGCCAAAGGTGGTACCTCTGGCCCGGAATTGTTGACGAATTGATCGCTCTGGTCCTCAGGAGAGCAGGCTGGCCGGTCGTACGGCTCCGGATCCGAACCTTCGGCCGGCACGATCCATCGCCCGGTCTGCGTCGGACCAGCCGTGTTCGCGCTCCCCCAGCACCAGCTGTCGTTGCACCGTGGAGCGGGGCACCAGGCCCTCGACGCGTACGCCGACCAGTCGCACCCGGGCGCGCTGGAGGCCCAGTGCGTCATAGAGACGGGTCGCGGTCGCATGGATCTCGCGGGTCACGTCGGTGGCCTCGGTCAGCGTGCGTGACCTGGTGATCGTGGTGAAGTCGGCGAACCGGACCCGCAGGGTGATCGTGCGACCGGCCACTCCCGCCACCCGCATCCGGGTGGCGACCTTCGCCGAGAGCCTCAGCACCTCTCGCAGGATCACCTCGCGGTCGTCGGTGTCGCGGGCGAAGGTCTCATCTGCCCCCATGCTCTTGTCCGGCTCGTCGGTGTGCCGGCGCGGCGTGATGGCCCTCCGGTCGGTCCCCCAGGCGAGGTCGTGCAACTGGGTCCCGAGCGCGTGCCCCACCGCACGCTGGAGTGTCCGCACCGGTGTGTGCGCGATGTCCGCCACGGTGTTGAGGCCGAGCCGGTGCAGCATCTCAGCGGTTTTCTCGCCCACCCCGAACAGCTCACCGACATCGAGCGGGTGCAGGAACGAGGTCACCTCTCCGGGCGGCACCACGACCACACCGTCGGGCTTGGCCCGACGGCTGGCCAGCTTGGCCACCGAGACCGAGGAGGCGATCCCGACCGAGCAGGTGATCCGCTGCTCGTCATGGACCCTGGCACGAACCATCTCTGCGATCGCCAAGGGTGAGCCGAGCCGGCGTACCGAGCCGCTGACATCGAGGAACGCCTCGTCCAGGGACATCGCCTCCACCAGTGGAGTGACCTGGCGGAAGATCTCCATCACTGAGGACGAGACGGTGCTGAAGGCGTCGTGGTCGGGGTTCACCACCACTGCCTGCGGGCAGGCCCGGCGGGCCCGGGTCATCGGCATCGCCGAGCGCACGCCGTGCTCGCGGGCCAGGTAGTTGGCCGAGAGCACCACGCCCCGGTGCCCACCGCCGACGATGACGGGTACCTCGACCAGGTCGGGACGGTCGCGGATCATCACCGAGGCATAGAAGGCATCCATGTCGATGTGGAGCAGGTGGCACCCTGCCGAGAAGTCGCTCATGGCGACCCCGAGAGGTCAGTGCGTGGCGAGCACGTGCACCTGGGTGGCCAGGGAGAGATATTCCGGTCGGGTTGCCACGGCACGCTCAAGCTCGAGCAGAGCCTGGGTCGAACCCGGTTCGAGGTCGAGCAGTGAGCCGGGAACGAGGTCGGAGAAGACCCGGATGCCGTGCACCGAGCCGACCGTGAACCCGGCCTGCTCGAGGTGCCCGGTGAGCTCTTCGCTGGTGAACCGGTGCCCGGCCCGACCAACCGACTCGCCGTCGAGGATCGCACGGGCCTGGCCGAAGTGGCCGGCGATGGCACGGGCCACCACGGCCGCGTGGCGCTGGTTGACCAGGAGACTGAGGGTGCCGCCGGGGCGGAGCACCTCGGCGATGGTGGCCAGGGCAGCCGCCGGGTCGTCGACGATCTCGAGGACTCCGTGGCACAGCACCACGTCGGCGCTGTCCGGGCCGGCGACGTCGAGGAGGGTCGAGAGATCGCCCTGCTGGCCAACCACCCGGTCGGCGACGTCGAGCTCCTGGGCACGTCGACCCAGGGCAGCCAGCGCGTCGGGGCTGGGGTCGATGACCCGGACCGGGTGGCCGAGCTCGGCCACCCGGACCGCGAAGCCACCGGTGCCACCCCCGATGTCGAGAACGTCGCTGGAGGCGCCGAACACCTCGCGCAGCGACTCCCACACGACTGAGGTCCTGGCCGCTCCCCTGCGTTCACTGGCAGACATGTGGCCCACATTAGTGGGTGCTCTCCCAGTAGTGCCGGATGCCTCATCCCGCGCTCCCCGGACTGCGGTGCCAGAGCCTGCGCGGCACTTCGATCTCCTTGCCGTTGTCGGTCGGCCCTCCGGCCGGACGGATGTCGGCATAGGGCGACATCCGGAAACCACTGCTGTGCACCAGCACCCGCTTCGGCTGGCTCGGCTCCTGGCCGGAGCCAGTCCCGCCTGCGTCGGCACCCTCGCTGGTCCGGTCCATCAGGTCTCGCACCGCGTCGAGTCCCCCGGCGTACCACGCTGCGTGCAGTGCCGGCAGCTCCCAGCAACCCGTCGCCCGGACCGAGACGCCACGTCGGCCGGTCCGGCGCAGCTCACCGCGCACGACCAGCAGCCAGGTCCCGAACACCGTGGAGGCGTGGGAATCCTGCGCGTCCTCGAAGAACGTGGCGTCGACCGGCCCCGTGGAGTCGTCCAGAGTCAGGAAGATGACCCGGCGTCCCGAGCGGATCGGTGGTGTCTGGGTGGCCACCTTCACCCCGGCGACCAGGATCCCCGAGCGCTTGCGCTGGGCCAGCAGGTCCTTGCTGCGCACGACACCGAGCGCATCGAGGAACTCGCGATAGTTCTCCACGACGTGCTGGCTGACGTCGAGTCCCAGGATCTCCAGCTCTGCCTTCATTCGGTCATGCGCGTCCATCTCCGGCAACCCGCTGGCCTCTCCCTCCTGGCCCTCGCCGAGGTCGAGGGCCAGTTGCACGCTGGTCACCGGGGCCGGTGGCGCGGTGGCTCGCGACTGTGCGGAGGCCTTGGCCCAGACCCCGGCGCGCCCCAGCGCATGGCGCTCGGTGCCCGGGGCGTGCTCGCGCAGCAGTGGGTCCGTGCTGCTGCGCGCCGCTGCCTGCTCGGCGCGGGCCGAGGCCTGTTGTTGTGGGGTCCCGGTCCGGGTGAGTGCCTTCGAGGTGAGCCCGCGACCACGCGTCGACGACCGGGCACCGGCCCGGGCCAGTCGATCGAGCTCGGCGACCTGCAGGAGCAGGTCACGACGGGTCACGCTGCCGCGACGGCGTACGTCGTTGGTGGCACCGATGCCGTAGACGTCGTCGAAGCCGCCAGCCAGCACCAACCTCTCGACCACAGGTCGTGAAGTGTTCGTGCGGTGCCAGAAGTCGCTCAGCGACTGGAAGAGACTCTCCTCGCCCTCGCCCCGGGCTGCGACGATCCGCTGCACCTCTCCGGCGTTGATCCCCTTCACCTCGGCCAGGGCGAGCCGGATGCCATGGTCGACACCGGCCCGGGTGAGCCCGGGTGGTCCAGCAGCGACGAAGGAAGAGCCAGTCGAGACCGGTTCGACGGTGTATTCCTTGCCGCTGCGGTTCACGTCGAGACCGAGCACGGTGATCCCGAGCTGTCGGGCGTCGTCGAGGATCAGTCTCTTGGGATACATGCCCGGGTCGTGGGTGAGCACACCGGCCAGGAAGTGCGCCGGCCAGTGGGCCTTGAGCCAGGCCGACTGATAGGTCGGCAGCGCGAACGCGGCCGCATGCGCCTTGCAGAACCCGAAGGAGGCAAAGGCCTCCAGGATCTTCCAGACCTGCTCGGCGACCCGGGTCGAATAGCCACGGGCCAGGCAGCGCGGGAAGAACCAAAGCTTCGTCTGCGCCATTGTGTCGGGCTTGCCCAGGGCTCGCCGCTTCTCGTCGGCCTCGGCATAGCTGACTCCGCCGAACTGGCCGATGATCTCGATGACCTGCTCGTGGAAGACCACCACGCCGTGGGTCTGGGACAGGATCGGCTTGAGGTCCTCGTGCAAGTAGGTCGGCATCCTCCAGCCCTGCTTGGCCTCCAGGTAGGGCGTGATCATGTCGCTCTTGACCGGACCCGGCCGGAAGAGCGAGATGTCGGTGATGATGTCGTCGAAGCTGTCGATGCCGGACTTGCCGACCAGCTCGCGCTGGCCGGGCGACTCGATCTGGAACACACCGAGGGTCTTGGCCGCGCTGATCATCTCGAAGGTCGTGTCGTCGTCAAAGGGCACCTGCGCCTCGTCGTCGAGATCGATCTCGACGTCATCGACCCGCTTGATCTCAGCCAGCGCGTGCGCCATCGCGGACTGCATCCGGATGCCCAGCACGTCGAGCTTGAGCAGGCCGAGGTCCTCGACGTCGTCCTTGTCGAACTGGCTCATCGGATAACCCGCATGGCTGGCCTCGACCGGGGTCCGGTCGAGCAGGGTGGCGTCGGAGAGCAGCACCCCGCACGGGTGCATGGCGACGTGCCTGGGCAGTCCGTCGAGCCGCTCGACCAGACCGAAGAACATCTCAGAGCCTGCCCCTCCCTGCGCCTGGAGGAACCCGGAGGCACGGAGCTCGGGCAGCTCGCGCAGGGCCATCCGGGCGTCCCGGGCGCGGATGTGCGGGAACGCCTTGGCGATCGCGTCGATCTCACCCGGTGGCATGCCGAGCGCCGCCCCCACGTCACGCACCGCATGGCGCACCCGGCAGGTCTCCATCATCGAGACCGCCACACAGCGCTCGGCGCCGTACCTGTCGAGGATCGCGTCATAGACCTCCAACCGGCGTGCCGACTCCACGTCGATGTCGATGTCCGGCAGGTCCTTGCGCAGCGGCGAGAGGAACCGCTCCATCAGCAGTCCGTGCCGGATCGGGTCCACCCCGGAGATTCCGAGGAGATAGTTGACCAGGCTGCCCGCGCCGGAACCACGCGCCGCAGCGCGCACTCCCATCTCCCGGATCATCGCCACCACGTCGCCCACGGTGAGGAAATAGGACGCATAGCCGAGGTCGCGGATCATCTCGAGCTCGTCGTCGAGCCGCTTCCAGATCCGTTGCCGCGCCACGTTCGGGTAGCGCCAGTCGATCGCTGCCTCGCACCGCGCCCGCAGCGTCGAGTCGGCACCACCCTCCGCCTGGCCGTCCCCGGACCCACGCCTGTTCGTCAGCTCGAACTCCGGGAAGTGGGTCTCGCCCAGGCCCAGGTCTGCTCGCGGGTCGAGGGCACACCTCTCAGCGGTGGCGCGGGTGCGGGCGAGCAACTCGCGGGCCTCTCGTGCGGGGTCGCTGGAGAGACCGGCCAGGTGGCAGATCTCCTCGGCGATCTCGTGCATCTGCTTGCCGGACTTGAGGAAGCCCTCGGCGTTGCGCCGGAAACCGCCCGGTCCACCGCCGGAGAGCCCCGCCGAGCCGAGGGGCACCAGGGTCCGGGCGGCGTCGAGCACGTCGATGGTGGGCGCGTCGAGACGGTCGGCATAGCGGACCGCGTTGGTCAGCACCATCGCGAGCCCGCCGTCGCGGGCAGCCCCCGCCATCCGAGCCGCATGCTGTGACGAGCCTGGGCCCCAGCCCTGGTTGCTGCCGGGGAGGCGGTGGGAGACGAGCTCGACGACGAGGTTCTCGCGTGGGACCAGGTCCTTCCAGCGGGCCAGGACCTCGCGGGCACGATCGGGACGACGTGCCGTCGCCGCGGCGCCGAGGGTGGAGCCCGGTCCGAGCAGGACGATGACGTCGTCGCCGCAGTGCTCGGCGATCAGCTCCGCAGTGGCCACCGGTCGTCCCCGTTCCCCGGTCAGGTGGGTGGCCGAGACCAGCCGGCAGATCGATGCCCAGCCGGTCTTGCCGCTGGCCAGGAACAGCGCCCGGGGCAGGTTCTGCTCGCGGAACGCGCCACCACGCACTGGGCTGCGTCGTTGG
>DATCYH010000191.1:0-3139 GCA_036570405.1 Nocardioides sp. | reverse complement strand
CCGCTCCAACGCAGGCTTCGACGTCCGGCTCGAGACCCCGGGAGGCTGGAGCACGGAGCTGCGCTCCGTCGCGTCGGCATCGTTCTCCGGGACCACCAGCGAGACCGTCGACCTCGACCTGGATGCCATCGCGGCCCAGGTGGCATCGGTGTCCGAGCTCACCGGCGTCGGCGGCGGTTCGTACACGATCACGGTCGTCCCGCGCCTCGACGTGAGCGCCTCTGCCGAGAGCGCCGTGGTCGAGGACCAGCTGTCGGCACCGCTGACCTTCACCGTCGACGGCAACCTCATCACCGCCGACGCGGTGGAGGCCACCGCCACGGAGGAGCTCACCCGCACGATCGACGAGCGGGCGACCTACGCGATCGGGCCATGGGACGTCTCCACCCAGGCGGCACGGGCCGTGCTCAGCGGTCTGGCCCTGGTCTTGGTCGCCGGCATCGCATGGTTCGCCTCCGTGCTGTTCGGTGGCGTCGGTCTCGGCGAGCCCGCTCGGATCGCGGCCCGCTACCGCTCCCAGATGATCGATGTCGCCGCCGCGACCGCTCCCCCGGGGCCGGTCGTCATGGTGGGCGGCATCGACGAGCTGGCCCGCATCGCCAAGGTCGAGCAGTCGGTGATCCTGCACGAGGACCTCGGCGACGGCGCCCACCGGTACCGCGTGTTCCTCGGTTCGGTGACCTATGAGTACGAGACCGCTCCCGAGCATGCCGGCGCCGCGGCCGGCGAGCTCACCCCCGACGCCGACGAATCCGGAGGCTGATCGCGGGTGCGGCGCGTCCTGCTGTTCGCCGCCTTCCTGCTACTGCTGGGCCTCACCACGGCCACGGCGGCGAGCTTCGACGTGCAGGCCGAGGACATCACGTCGTTCAGCGAGGCCGTCACCATCGTCACGCCTCCGCCACCGCTCCCACCTGCACCGGCTGAAGCCGGACGCGAGTACTTCATGATCAACGATCCTGCAGTGGCCAAGCTCGTCGGTACAGACCCCATGACCACCTCGGGAAACGAAAAGGCCAGCTTCGATCTGCAGGCGATCGACATCACCACGGAGCAACGAGAGGCGGGGTCGGGCCAGAAGTACGCGTACGTCGCTTGGCTGTCGGGTGCATTGACCGACGGGATTGCGTTCTCGGGTCAGCGCGTGCGCGTCTACATCGACAGAACGGCTGGCCAGACGGTCGAGCTGACAGCCGGACTGTTCGCGTGCGACCCTCTCGCCGCCAGAGCCACCGTGATCACCGACAGATGCATCCTTCTCGTCCAAGGCGACGGCACTGGGAACACGATCACCCTTGGCCCCTTCACGGGGGACGTGCCGCGAAACCGAGAGTTGCGCCTCAAGATCGTCAACCTGACGAATGACAAGACGGCGATCCAATGGGGCTACAGCGACAACAATCGCGATGGTCGCATCCGGATCCTCACGGACGCTGAAACATGAGCGCTCGCTACCTCCGGCCGTGCACCGCAGTCCTCCTTGCCATCGTCGTGAGCCTCGGCGCCAGCTCGCCTGCAGCGGCGCAGGTCGGGCCTGCCGTCACCATCGACTTCGAGGTCGGCGACTTCGACGCAGCCGAGGGCGACTGGCCGATCACCGTCGTCAACGTGAGCGGTGACCTCGAGCCCGACGAGGTGTTCGTCGTGGAACTGCGAGACGGTGAGGGCGGGATCGTCTGGGCGGGTGAGGGTGTGTTCAGCCCGCCGACGACATCGGTCGCGGTCGACTCCTTCGTCGCGGTCGGCGACGTCGACGAGGCGGCGATCGGGCAGCGGCTCCCCGAGGAAGCCAGCACGACCACCGATCTTCCGGAACCAGTGGTCGCAGGGGACGTCGTCACGAACTCGCCGTCCCGGATCTCGCCGGCACCGTCGAGCACCCCGCTGCCCCCTCGCACATCGACCGGGCCACCGACGGTGGAGGGCGATGTCACCGTCGCCCCGGATGCTTCGCTGCCCCGGCAGGGCAGCGCACTCGGCGGTGCCGGCCAGCTCGCCCTGTCCATGGTGATCGCCGTGATCTTCGTGGCGATCCTGTTCCGCGCGCCGCTCCCCTCGGCCACGACACAACGGTGGCGACGATGAAGCGCTTCCTGGCCAGCCTGCTCCTCGCCGGTCTCACGCTCCTCGCGACGGCGAACCCGGCGGCAGCGGCCGAGACGTTGGACGTCGAGGCGGAGATCAACGGCCGGGACATCGCCGGCGCCGACGGTGACTCCCCCATCGAGCTCGACCCGACCGAGACGGTGCCGATCACCATCACGCTGCGCAACGCGGGCAGCCGCACGGAGCAGGTGCGTTTCGTCCGGCTGGAGGGCCAGGCGCTCGGGCTCACCTTCCTCACCTACGACCTCGGCCTGCGCACCTCGCTGGCGCCTGGCGAGGAGACGACCCTCGAGTCAGAGCTGGACTTCTTCGACCTCGACGAGCAGGCCACGGGCTACCTCGGAACATCGCTGCGCATCTACGCCGCCGACCGAATGCTGCTGGGCCAGGAGAACTTCGTCCTCGACGTGAAGGGACGCACCACCTCGACCCTGGGACTCTTCGCGTTCGCCGTGCTCGGCATCGCCGGCTTCAGCATCACCGTCCTGGCCCTGAACACGTTGCGGCGGCGGCTCGCGTCGAACCGTTTCGTGCGCGGCCTGCAGTTCGCCGTGGCCGGCGCCGCAGTGGGCGTGACGCTCGCCCTCGGCCTCTCGATCCTGCGCATCGACTTCGCCGACGCCGAGGAGTGGTTGCCGCTGGTGTTCCTGCCGACGGTCATCGCCTTCGGCATCGGCTACCTCGCCCCCGGACCGCTGTCGCTCAGCATCCGAGACGTGCGGGAGGAGGAGGCCCTGCAGGCCCTCGCCGAGGAGGCCCTCGAGCGTCGCGCCGGCGAGCGGGAGCGTGCCACCGGCGCCCGGCCGTTCATCGAGGTCTATGCCGCAGCGCAACCGCCGGTCGATGCTCGTACCGAGGAGCCGGCTCCGCGCTGATCGTTCCGCGGCTCGCGTTCTTGTCACACCCCCTGAGTTGAATGGTTGGTAGGCGCTCCGGCTGGGGCCGGCTGCCCCACTCGTCGGCCACGCGCCGACCATCGACACCACCCAGGGAAGGAGCCGCGCCATGCGCGACCACCCACCACGTCCTGGTG
>DATCYH010000190.1:0-10341 GCA_036570405.1 Nocardioides sp. | reverse complement strand
AAGGATCGACCGGCTCGAAGCCATGGAGGAATGGACGCGATCGCTGTCCGGCGTGCTGACTGTCGGCATCGGTCTGGAGCAGGCGCTGGTGGCCACTGAACGGTCAACTCCGAGCGCGATCCGGCCGGAAGTTCAGCGACTGGTCGCGCGTTTGCGTTCGCGATGGAACACCGAGGAGGCGATCCGGGCGTTCGCTGACGAGCTCGATGACGCAACCGGAGATCTGGTGGCTGCGAACCTGATACTCGCGGCACGCCGTCGGGGAGCCGGGCTGGCGCAGGTGCTGGAAAGTCTGGCCGAGTCGGTCGCTGCCGACGTACGCGCTCGACGCCAGATCGAGGCCGACCGCGCCAAGCCTCGCGCCACTGCCCGCTGGGTCACCATCATCAGCGTCGGAGTCCTGGTGATCCTCGCGATCTCCGGGACGTACGTCGAGCCATACCGCAATCCCCTGGGCCAGGTCATCCTGGTGACGCTGCTGGCTGCGTACGTCGCGACGTTGGTGTGGATGAAGCGAATGGCGATCGGCAAGCCGCTTGCACGCTTCCTCGTTGGTCCACCGGGGCCTGTCGGGCGGGCGTCATGATCGCGGGCCTGCCCTTGGCGATGGCGGCCGGCGCGCTGCTCATGCTCGGCGCCGTGCTGCTGGTCGCCCGATTGCTACCAGCTCAGGTGGACCTCGCCGAGGCACTCGGGCGGCTCACACCATCCCGGCATGCCGATCTGGTTGCCTCCACCGAGTCGACCACTGGCAAGGAACGCCTCGGTGTGTGGGCCATCCGGGTCCTTCCTCCCGGAATGTGGGTGCGCACGCCGACTCGGGAACTGGCGCTGCTGCGGATCCCGCTGGCGAAGTTCTACGGAGACAAGCTCACGTTCGCCGCACTCGGGCTGGTGGCACCGCCCCTGCTCGGCGCCTTCTTCGAGGTCTTGGGCATAGGGCTGCCGATCATGGTGCCGGCGGTCGCCTCGGTCGCGCTGGCGGCGGTGTGTTTCTTCATCCCGAACTACAACGCCATCGACGACGCGAAACGAGCGCGGGTGGAATTCGCACGGGCCCTTGGCGCCTACATCGACCTGGTTGCGCTGGAGCGCCACAACGGCTCCGGCGTACGCCAGGCGATGGAGTCCGCTGCCGAAGTGGCGGACTCGTGGGTGTTTCGGCGGCTCAGTGAGGAGCTCGGCCGGTCTCGCTGGTCCGGCCTTCCGCCCTGGGATGCGTTGCATGCGCTGGCTGAGGAACTTGGGCTGCCTGAGTTGGAGGACTTCGCAGACATCATGCGGCTCTCCGGCGAGGAGGGTGCCGCGGTCTACGGCAACCTGCGTGCTCGTTCCGCCGCGATACGCACGGCGATGCTCAATGCCGAAGTCGCCCAGGCCAACGCGGTCGGTGAACGGATGACGATCCCCGGCTCCCTGCTCGGAGTCATCTTCATGGCGCTGCTCGTGGCGCCGTCCCTGCTGCGGATGTTCAGCGGCACCTGAATGTGAGAAGGAAGGAAGAAGCCATGAAGCGATTGATGACGGCGGTCACGACGCTGATGCTCGTCTGGGAGGACCGACTGAAACGTGACGAGCGGGGCTCGGTCACCACTGAGCACGTCTTGTGGGCGGTGGCGGTGATCGCCATCGTGGGGATCGTGGTCGCGGCGGTGAAGACCTTTGTCGAGATCCAGGCCGGCAAGATCAACTGAGCGACGACGGGATCAGCGTGGTTCGGTTTCGGTCGAACTCGTGATCCTGCTGCCGGCTCTGTTCGCGGTGCTCTTCCTGGGGTTGCAGGCCGCGCTCTACTACCACGCCCGAACGGTCGCGATCGCCGCCGCGCAGGAGGGCGCCCGAGCAGCCGGGGCGGAGACCGGAAGCGAATCTCGCGGTGTCGATGCCGCCAACGCGTTCATCGATGACATCGGCAACGACGTCCTCCAGCAGGCCGTCGCCCAAGCCGAACGTACGGCGACCACGGCCACCGTGGTTGTCGAGGCCCGCAGCCTCAGCGTGATCCCCGGCTGGAGCCCGGTGATCCGCCAGAGCGCCACCGTCCCTGTCGAACGGGTGACCGCACCATGAAGCGCCGAGATGACCGGGGATCTGCTTCGATCGAGGCCGCCATCGCCGTACCGGCCTTCGCTCTGTTCGTGGGACTCATCATCTTCGGCGGCCGTACTGCCGTCGTGCGTCACTCCGTGGAGTCGGCCGCTGCGGACGCAGCACGTTCGGCCTCCATCCTGCGCGTCGAGGCGGACGCCAAGAAGGCAGCGAAGGACGCGGCCGTCACCAACCTCGCCAACCAGGGCATCAACTGCCTCCGCGTTGACGTCGACATCGACACTCAGCAGTTCTCCCGCGATGTCGGCACACCAGCACAGGTCGATGTGACCGTTTCGTGCCTTCTCGACCTCTCAGATCTGTCCGTTCCCGGAGTGCCTGGCACCCGGACCATCTCGGCCACGATGACCAGCCCGCTCGACACGTGGCGGGAGCGGTCACCATGACACGACGCCACAACGAACGCGGCTCGATCAGCATCTGGGTCGTCACCGCGACTATCGTGATGATGACGCTGGTCGGCCTGGCCGTCGACCTCGGCGGTCAGGTCCACGCGCAGCAGCGCGCTCACGACGTCGCTGCCCAAGCAGCCCGCGCCGGTGGACAGCAGGTGGAGGCGGCTCCGGCGGTGGAAGGCCGGTACGTCGCCCTCGACACCGCCGCTGCCCTGCGTGCAGCCGAGCGGTACCTGGTCGCCGCTGGGGTCGAGGGAACCGTCACGATCACCGGCGGCACCACCTTGGTCGTCCGCGTCACCGACACCTACGAACCGACCTTCCTCTCGATGGTCGGCATCGGGGATCTCACGGTGACCGGTGATGCATCAGCACGCCTGATCAGAACAACTGGAGGAGTCGAGCGATGAATCGCACCCAGTCCCGTGCCCGAGGCCTCGTTGCCGCCCTCCTGATCGTGGCCGCGCTCGCCGGCGTGCCAGTGCTGCTCGTCGCGCTCGGCGCCACTCCGTGGACCGTCGACCTGGCTGATCTGCGGCTCAGGCTGCTGAGCCCGGACGACGGCAGCGTCGCGCTCATCGTCATCGGCGCCACCGCTTGGATCGCGTGGGCTGTGATGGCCTTCTGCCTGCTCACCGAGATCGTCGCTGCCGTACGTGGTGTGCGCGCCCCACAACTACGTGGTCTTGGAGCCGGGCAGCAGCTGGCATCCCAGTTGGTTGCTTCGGCTGCGGTCCTGTTCGCTGTGGCACAACCACTGAGCCTCACCCTGGCTGCTACCCCGGCTCACGCCGACAGCATCACTGAGGTCCAGGCCCCGCCTCCTGCTGCATCTCTTGCAGAGCCAATGGATGAGGCAACCCCGACTCCAGCCCTACGTACGAAGTCTGCTCCTGCGACGGAGTCGTACACCACCCGGGCCCATGACAGCCTCTGGAAGATCGCCGAAACGCACCTCGGCGACGGCACTCGGTTCACCGAAATCGTCGACCTCAATCCCGACTTGTTCCCCGACGGACCGGGATTCCTCACCGCGGGAACGGTGCTGCAACTCCCCGCGAGCGACGCCACCACAGCGTTCGACCCCGAGGACAGCCCCTACGTGGTCGAGCCCGGCGACACGTTGTGGGACATCGCCGACGAGGAGCTCGGCGACCCGACGCGCTACGACGAGATCTTCGAGGCCTCCGACGACATCGTCCAACCCGATGGCCGCACATTGACCGATCCCGATCTGATCTACCCGGGCTGGGAACTCGAGATCCCCGACGACGCGCCGCGCGTCGACATGACACCGCAGGAGACCACGCCCGAGGACACCGCACCGGCACCGGAGGACCCTTCTCCCACCGCACCTCCAGAAGCCGCACCCGCTCCCCCGCCCCTCGACCTCGAGTCACCGGCAGACACAGCCATCGAGGAGCAATCCAGCGACCTCGACCAGGACTCCGGTACCCCTACCTGGCTGCTACCCGGCCTCACCGGCGCCGGCACCGTCCTCGCAGGCTCCCTCTTCCTCGTCCTGCGCGCCCACCGCCGTACCCAACTGCGCTACCGAGGCCCCGGCGAAGTGATCGAGCCACCTCCCCAGGAACTGGTGGCCGTCGAGAAGACCGCACGCCTCAGCGCTGGCACGGTGCCGCGGCTGCAGGACCTCGACCGCCTGCTGCGGCACCTCGCCGACGGACTCGAGCTGACTCGTCAGCCGCGGCCTCGTCTCCAGCACATCGAACTCGCCGACCAGTGTGTGATTCTCCACCTCGCCGAACCGGCCGCGCCACCGCCCGGATGGGGTGGCACGGACGATGCGTGGACCTTCGAACTCGACCAGCCGCTCCCCGACCCCGAAAGTCCGGCACCATGGCCCCTGCTGTGCACGATCGGCGCCACCGACGACGGGCATCTGGTGTTGGCCAACCTGGAGGAACTCGGCACCATCGCACTCGCCGGTGACCAGGAAGTGGCAGCCGCGCTCGCGCGCTCCATGACCGCGGAACTCACGCTTAGCCCGTGGAGCCTGCTCACCGACGTTGACACGGTCGGCGTAGCCGCCGAACTCTCTGATCTCGATCCGGTGCGACTCCATCACCATGAGCCCGGCGATCTCGGCTTCCTCGACCGCCTCAAAGCTGACCTTGCCAGCCGAGGTGACAACGAGCCTGAGATGTTCCACGCCGTCATCGCGAGCGACATCGAGGTGGCCGAGCCGCTGATCCGAGTCATCGCCGACAGCACCGGCCGACTCGGGGCAGCAGTGGTGACCTCCAGCGACACCCCTGTCCCCGATGCTGTCTCGTTCCATCTGACCGGGGACGGTCGCCTGCACATCCAAGATCTCGGACTCGACCTCGCGAGTGCTGGACTTACAGCCGACGAGGCTGCCGCGACCGCAGCCATCGTCGCAGTCACCCGCGACGCTGCACCTGTACCCCCGCCTGTCCATGTCGCTCAAGAACCGACATGGCGTGCGGCCACGGACCGCTCGGGAAGCCTCCTGACGGCGTACGCCGACGCCCCGCCCGCAATGCAGGAGGTCGCGGATGCAGCTGACGACACCCCCAATCCCGAGACCGAGGTCGTTGATAAGACCCCGGGCTCCTCGCAGCAGGAATCGCTTGAGGCGCTCGATCCGAGGCTCGATGAGGACGTCGCAGCCTGGTTCGACGCCGACAGCCGGGTCCCGAAGCTGCACCTACTGGGACCGGTGCGCGCCACTGCACACGGCAACCCAGCAGCAGTCGCTCGCCGCAAGCCGCACTACGTCGAGCTCCTCGCCTATCTGGCACTACACCCCGAAGGCGTCGCCTCCCAGCAGGTCGCTGAGGCGTTCTCCATGAGCAAGGACCGGGTCTGCATCGACATCGGCGTGGTCCGCAAGTGGCTCGGCGGCAACCCGCGCACCGGCCGCCCCTACCTGCCGCCCGCAACACAAACTCGCGCTGCCGACGAGGCGGGAGTTTGGACCTACCAAGTCGACGACGTGCTCGTCGACGCCGACCTGTTCCGGCGCCTTCGAGCCCGCGGCCAGACCCGCGGCCAGACCCGCGGAGACGAGGGCCAAGAAGACTTCGACACCGCTCTCCGGCTCGTCGACGGGCCACCGTTCTCCGACCTCCGCGAAACAGGTTGGAGCTGGTTACTCGACGCCGAGTCTCGCGATGACGAAATCTTGGCCTGCGCGATCGTCGACGTCTCGCACGATGTAGTAGCCGCCGCGGTTCAGGCGGGCGATCTGGACCGCGCAGCAAGGGTCGTGGAAGTCGCGACCAACGCCGCTCCCTTTGACGAGGTCGCCCGCGTCGATCATGCTGCCGTGCTCATGGCGCAAGGCCATGACACAGCAGCACGGAAGTACCTCGACGAGGCAGTCGTCGGCCGGTCTGACGACAAACTGGGCCCCATCGACCTGCCGGACCACACCGCAGAAGCGATCAAGCGGCTGAACCCAACTAGGAGGAACGGGGCCTGACGAAGTCTCAGGGACGCAATGCTCCGCTGAGAGCGGCGAGCGTGTCGCCGATGAGCCGGTAGTAAGCCCAGCGCCCACGTTGTTCTCGCTCGACAATGCCGGCATCGACCAGTTGCTTCATGTGATGCGAGACCGTCGGCTGCGAAAGCCCGACCGGCTCGACCAAGTCGCAAATGCAGGCCTCCTGACCAGGGGCCGCTGCAATCATCGACAGGAGCCGCACCCGCGTCGGGTCACCCAGCGCCTTGAACATCCGCGCCAAACGCTCAGCCTCCGCGACATCCAGAGCACCGCCAGTGACCGACGAGCAACACACGGTGGCCTCCTCGAGCAGCGGCAATGACTTAGGCATGAGCCCACTCTACTCAACGCATTGACAAACGTCGATGCATAGATCATTCTCGATGCATCGACGTTCATCAATGCGATTGGAGCGGTTCCATGTCGACCAGCAACGACGTACGAGAAGAGGTTCGCGCCCGCTATGCCCAAGCCGCGAACGCAGTGAACAGCGGCGTCTCCAACTCCGCACTCAACGACGGCCTGCAGGTCATCGAGGAGTCGTGTGGCGAGTCATCCTGTTGCTCCGGCACCACCGAAGTCGACGAGTCCTTCGGCGCGGCGCTCTACAGCAGCGGCGAGCAGTCCGAACTCCCCGCAGAAGCAGTGGCTGCAAGCTTGGGGTGCGGCAACCCGACCGCGGTGGCGGCACTCCAGCCCGGCGAATGTGTCCTGGACCTGGGATCCGGTGGTGGAATCGACGTACTCCTCTCCGCCCGTCGAGTCGGCGAGACCGGTTTCGCCTATGGCGTCGACATGACCGACGAAATGCTCGATCTGGCTCGCAGCAACGCCGCCAAGGCGAACGCGACCAACGTGGAGTTCCTCAAGGGCACCATCGAAGACATCCCCCTGCCCGATGCGACAGTCGACGTGGTGATCTCCAACTGCGTGATCAACCTGTCGACCGACAAAGCCAAGGTGATCGCCGAGATGCACCGTGTCCTGGCGCCCGGTGGTCGCATCGGGATCTCCGACGTCGTCGCCGAAGACCACCTCACTGCCACCGATCGGGCCGAACGCGGCTCGTACGTCGGGTGCATCGCCGGTGCGCTGTCCCGCGCCGAATACCTGACGGGGCTGGCCGAGGCCGGCTTCATCGACGCCGAAGTGGAGTTCACCCACGAAGCGGTCCCCGGCATGCACGGGGCCATCATCCGCGCCACCAAACCGGCCGCATGACCGCCAGCAACACCACACCGGCACCCGCGATCGGGAAACCGGCGCGGATGTCCACTCTCGACAAGTACCTCGCGGTGTGGATCGGGCTGGCCATGGTCACCGGCCTCCTGCTCGGCCGGTGGATACCCAGCATCGCCGACGCCCTCGACACCATCACCATCGGATCAGTGTCACTGCCGATCGCGATCGGGCTGCTGGTGATGATGTACCCGGTCCTGGCAAAAGTCCGCTACGACGAAGTCGGACACGTCGCCCGCGACACCCGCACCATGATCCTGTCGCTGGTGCTGAACTGGCTGATCGGCCCCGCACTCATGTTCACCCTGGCCTGGGTGTTCCTGGCCGACCTGCCGGAGTACCGCACCGGACTGATCATCGTCGGCCTCGCCCGGTGCATCGCCATGGTGATCATCTGGAACGACCTGGCCTGCGGCGACCGCGAAGCCGCCGCGGTCCTGGTCGCCATCAACTCCGTCTTCCAGGTCCTCGCCTTCGCGCTCCTCGGCTGGTTCTACCTCGACCTGCTCCCCGGCTGGCTCGGCCTGACCAGCACCGGACTCGACGTCTCCCCGTGGCAGATCGCCGGCAGCGTGCTGATCTTCCTCGGCATCCCCTTGGCAGCCGGCTACCTCACCCGCCGGCTCGGTGAAGCCCGACTGGGCCGCGAACGCTACGAAAGCCAGTTCCTCCCACGGATCGGACCGTGGGCGCTGTACGGGCTGCTGTTCACCGTCGTCATCCTGTTCGCCCTTCAGGGCGACGCCATCACCAACCAGCCCTTCGACGTCGCACGCATCGCCCTGCCCCTGGTCATCTACTTCACCCTGATGTGGGGCGGATCCATGCTGCTAGCGCACCGCGTCGGCCTGAGCTACGAACGCTCCACCAGCGTCGCGTTCACCGCCGCAGGCAACAACTTCGAGCTCGCCATCGCCGTGGCCATCGCCGTCTTCGGCGTCACCAGCGGCCAAGCACTCGCCGGCGTCGTCGGCCCCCTCATCGAGGTCCCCATCCTCGTCGGACTCGTCTACGTCAGCCTCTGGACCCGACGCTTCTTCCCGACATCCACCATCGACACATCGAGCACCGAGGCACGACCATGACCGAACCTCTCACCCCCCAGAGCCCGCGTCCCCAGGTCGTGTTCGCCTGCCGAGCCAACGGCGGTCGCTCGGTGGCCTCCCGGCTACTCGCCGAGCACTACGCCCAAGGCCGCATCGTCGCCCTGTCCGCCGGCACCGAACCCGGCGAAGACATCCACCCCGAAGTCGCCCGCGTCCTGGAGTCACTCGGTCTCGACACCAGCAACGAACACCCCACCCTCCTGACCGCCGACATGATCGCCGCCAGCGACCTGGCCATCACCCAGGGCTGCGGCGAGAACTGCCCCTACGTCCCCGGCGCCCACTACCGCGACTGGCCCCTCGACGACCCCAAAGGCCAAGACGACACCACCGTGCGCCGCATCATCACCGACATCGACACCCGAGTCCGCAACCTCATCCACGAACTCGTTCCCGACCACAACCTCCCACCCTCCCTGCTCGCCTGAGCGCCACCGCAAGCAACTTGGCCACTGGGCCGTTCAATTGGGGGTACGCCCGTTGACCGGCACAAACGCGTAGAGGTACGGGCGTACCCCCACCACTACCGGCGGGTAAGGGGTACGACGTCGGATACGGGTTCTGAGGATCGTCGAGCCCATGACCGACTCGACCCTCCACGCCACCAAGTCCCCACGCTGGTCTCCAGCGCTGGTGGCCGAACTGGAGCAGTCTGCGACACCCGCGGACGCTGCGACGGTGCTCGCCTGCGCGGGCATTCCGGTATTCCCGTGCGTTCCGCTTCAGAAGAACCCGCTCACCGAGCACGGGTTCCACGACGCCTCGACCGACACCTCCGTCGTGGCCGAATGGTGGCGCCGGTGGCCGGACGCGAACGTGGCCATGCCGACCGGATTCGCGTCAGGCGTCGATGTCGTGGACATCGACGTGCATGCCTCCGGCAGCGGCTTCGACGCGCTGCAGCAGGCTCGGTCAGCCGGCCTCCTTGGCGCGCCGGCGTGGGTCGTCTCGACCCCCTCGGGCGGCATGCACGCGTGCTTTCTACGGACGGGTTCGGTCGAGCAGCGGTCATGGCAAGTTCCCGGACGACACGTCGACTTCCGCGGCGACGGCGGGTACGTCGTACTGCCGCCATCCACCGTCATCCAGCCCGATGGCGAAGCTCGCACCTATCGAGTCGTCAACGTTGCCGCGCACCAACCCGATGCTGTCGACGCGAACACGCTCCGTCGATTCTTGGAACCGCCCCGCCCGACCTGTCCGCCAGCTGATCTGCCGACCCGCGGAGCTCGCCCGGATCGGCTCGCATCCTGGGTCGCCGCGCGGAGTGAGGGCGAAAGGAATCACGGCCTGTTCTGGGCATCGTGCCGCATGGCCGAGTCGGGCGAACGGTTCGACGTCACAGCCACTGTGCTGGGCGAGGCTGCCCAGTCGGCTGGTCTGACCGAGCGCGAGGCAATGACCACGATCCGCTCGGCCTACCGCATCGCCAACCGCCTGGGACCTCCGTCTGTGGCGGGTGAACGCCTGGGCCCTTCCCGAACGACTGAGGGGGTGCGCCTTTGACGCTCACCCCCGACCCGCCGACCCACCAAGACCTCACGAGGAACCTTCCATGAACGGACCTGACCCCTACGACCGACGACTCGACCGACTTCCTGATGAAGCCGCGCCTCACCCCAAGGCCACTCAGTCGGCTGAACCTCCATCGCTGGCGGTGCGGCGCGATCCCTCCCAACAGCCACTCATGCCGAGCCAGCAGAGCGCCCACGGCATCGCCTGGGTGCGCCCCACCGAACTCGCCATGCGTGTCGGCTCACCCGTTGCCGGTCGCGGCATCGACCTGCAAACAGCGTTGGCTACTCGAGCCCGGCGCGCCCCGTCCTCCGTGGCCAAGTCGGGGCACCGCACGAGTCGGTCGGCGATCGCCAGGCCAGCCACGCCCCCTGCACACGAAGGAGTGGAGCTGTGAAGACGCCATCGTTCACCACCGCGCAGGGCCTGCGGCTCCTGCTCGTGCGACTGCACTACTCACCGACCGGCACCTGGCAGCAAGACCCGG
>DATCYH010000189.1:0-5711 GCA_036570405.1 Nocardioides sp. | reverse complement strand
CCAGGCCTCGCCGGGCACGGTCACCGCGTCCGGGGGCAGTGAGGGAAGGAAGGGCACCTGTGCGGCCACCGGAGCGAGACCGCGGACCAGCAGGACTCCCAGGACGGTGCCGAGCACGGCACCTGCCAGGCCGAGCACGAGCGTCTCGAAGACGACGCCGAGCAGCACCTGGGCACGGGAGGCGCCGGCACAGCGGAGCAGGGCGACCGCGCGGCGCCGGGACTCCAAGCTGATCAGGAACAGGGCGAGGAGCAGGAGCGCGACCACCACGACGGCCACGGCAGCGAAGGCCTTGCCGACACTCGCCAGGTCGGCCAGCCAATCTGCCTGCCCGCCCACACCGGCGCGCGCGAGATCGGCGGTGGCACGCGGCTCGACCGAGGCGACGGCCTCGATCCGATCGGCCACGGCGGCACGGTCCGCGCCCTCGTCCAGCGAGACCAGCGCAACGTTGTCGCGGCGCGAACCGGACAGCTCGTGTGCCGCCTCGGGCGTGAGGATGCCGTAGGCGATCGCGGCGTGACGGAAGGAGCCCCGGGTGTCGACCTCGCCCACCACGCGGAAGTTGGTCCGCTCCGTGCCGGCCCGGCCCAGCGCCACCTCGTCGCCGACCTGGATGCGCAGTTGGTCCAGGGCATGCCTGGTCAGCGCGATCTCCGTCGGCGCGGCCGGTGCCCGACCCCGGGACCAGCGCTGCCAGCGGAACCGGTCCGCGCTGGACTGGGAGTCGATGAGGATGCCACGGGTGACGCCGACGACCTGGGCGACCGCGCGGGTGCGCACGTGGGTGCCGAGGACCTCGACTCCGTCGGTACGCGCGATCTCCTTCGCCTGGCTGGTGGAGAGGCCGGCCTCGAGGATCAGGTCGGCATTCTCGACGTCGACGCCGATCCCCTGGTCCACGGCGCGTTGCATGCGCGCCCCGAGCACGAGTGCTGCACTGATCAGCGCCGCGCCAAGGACCGCGACGAGCACCAGCGCGAGGCTGCGGGTGCGGTGCGCGCGAACCTCCATCCACTCGGTGGCGAACAGGGTCGTGGGCACGAGATTCACACGGTGGTCCGCGTCGCGAGGGGACGCTGGTCGGCGGCGGCAGCGCCGGCCGTGCGGCCGGCCGCCAGACGGTGGACGCGGCCCGCTCGAGCCTCGACCTCGGGGTCGTGGGTGGCGATGAGGACGCTCAGGCCGTGCTCGCGGACCCATTCGTCGAGAAGATCGAGCAGCGCGGTCCGCGAGGTCGGGTCCAGCGCGGACGTCGGCTCGTCGGCCAGCAGCACGTCGGGCATGGGGAGCAGGGCGCGCGCGATGGCGACTCGTTGCTGCTGGTCCCCGGAGAGCTCACCCGGTCGATGACCGAGACGCGAGGATAGCTCGAGGCGCTCCGCAAGCTCGGCCAGGCGGGTCTCCTCCAGGGCAGCTCCGTCCAGCCGCAGCGGAAGCAGGATGTTCTCGCGGGCCGAGATGTTCGGCAGCAGGTTGAGCGACCCGAAGACGAACCCGAGACGCTCGCGGCGGAACCGGGTGAGCTCTCGTTCCCGCATCGCGGTCACGTCCTCGCCGGCGATGCGAACCGTGCCGGAGTCCGGCTTCTCGAGGCCGGCAAGGCACTGCAGCAGCGTGGTCTTGCCGGCGCCTGACGGACCGGTGACGGCGGTGATCGCACCGGTGGACGCGCTGAGCGTGACGCCGTCGAGAGCCGCGACGGTCTCACCGTCGCGACGCCGGAAGGACTTGCCCAGGTCCTGGACAACGACAGCGTCGGCCGTCTTCACCACGCTCCACCCTTCACGTCCGCCCGCGTCGGAACGAGTTGTCCCTCAAGATGAACGCCCGAGGCGGCGATCAGTCACGCCTTGTGGCTGGCCTCACATGGAGCGACGAGACCCTCGGACCGGATCAGGCGCGCTGCCAGAGACCCATGATGTTGCCCTCGACGTCCTTGAAGTAGGCCGCCGTCCCGGTGTCACCGGCCTTGCTCGCGGCCAGGACCACCGAGCCGCCCGCGTCCACGACCTTGGCCAGCGCGGTCGCGATGTCGTCGACCTCGATCACCACGATCGGCCCCTGTCCCGGGTCCTCGCGGCGGAGCAGGCCACCGTTGATGAACCCGATCTCGGTCGGCTCGAGGGCCTCCGAGGGACCGGTGTCGGCGTGGATGTATGAACTTCCGGTCGCGGAATCCCGCAAGCGCCATCCGAAGGCGCTGGCATAGAACTCCTGCGCTCGGTCGCTGTCTCCGAAGGGAATCTCGAAATGCACCACGCGTCCGCTCATGTTTCCGAACAGTACGCGACACTCAATCCATGACGAAGACGATCCTGATCAGTGGAGCAAGCGCCGGTCTCGGCGCCGAGATGGCCCGCCAGTTCGCCCACCACGGCAACGACCTGGCGCTGTGCGCGCGCCGCACGGACAAGCTGGAGGAGCTCCGCGACGAGATCCTCAACCTGCACCCCGAGCGCCGCATCGAGATCCGGCAGCTGGACGTCAACGACCACGACCAGGTCTTCGAGGTGTTCCGCGGCTTCGCCGAGGACTTCGGCACCCTGGACCGGATCGTGATCAATGCCGGCCTCGGCAAGGGCGCACCCCTGGGCACCGGCAAGTTCTGGGCCAACAAGGAGACCGCGATGACGAACTTCATCGGCGCCCTCGCCCAGTCCGAAGCGGCGATGGAGGTGTTCCGAGCCCAGGGCACCGGCCACTTCGTGATGATCTCGTCCATGTCGGCGATGCGCGGCATGCCCAAGGCGATGGCGACGTACGCCGCCACGAAGGCAGGAGTCGCCCACCTGGCCGAGGGTCTGCGCGCGGAGCTGCACGGCACGCCGATCAAGGTCTCGGTGATCTATCCGGGCTTCATCGACTCCGAGATGAACGACACCCCGGGTGCGCAGCCCTTCCAGGTCTCCACCGAGAAGGGCGTCAGGGCGATCGTGCACGCGATCGAGAAGCAGAAGGGGTCGGCCTGTGTGCCGGCCCTGCCGTGGGCCCCGATGAGCGTGGTCATGAAGCACGCCCCGCTGCCGTTGTTCAAGAAGCTGACCTGACCCGTCGGCTGCTGTTCCGTCGGCCTGCTCCGTGGGGGAGACAGTTCCTCAGCGGTAGGTGAGCCCATCGCCCTCGAGGTGCGAGTGCTCGTTGAAGGAGACCAGTGTCTCCCCGCGCGCACTGACCACGATCTTGGTGAGCGACGAGTTCACGACGACCTTGTTGAACTGGTTCCACACGAACGCGTGCGTCCTGGCCTCGCCTGCGGCCGCGACCAGTGAGGTGGCCGCCCAGGCCACCGGGCCACCCGAGGTGAAGACCAGG
Source organism: Nocardioides sp. (assembly GCA_036570405.1). Lineage (GTDB taxonomy): Bacteria > Actinomycetota > Actinomycetes > Propionibacteriales > Nocardioidaceae > Nocardioides. Next base: position 2,396 of record DATCYH010000189.1, on the reverse strand, counting down.
GCTGTCTCGTTCGATCCGACGCGCGCTGCCGCCCGGTCGATGGCGCCGTCGACACGGTCGGCGAAGGCCGCGAAGGTCTCGTCGTAGTCCTCGTCGTGCTCACCGCTGGTCCAACGCGTCGAGGCCTGCACGAACCATTCCTGGAACTCGGCCCGGGTCGGCTCGCGGTCCCCGAACGGCGCCGGGTGACAGCGCAACATGGCGAGGTGGTCGAACTCGTCCCAGCCACCGTCCTCGATGACCGGTGTGTCCACCCAGCCGGCCCCGGTCGCGACGGACTCCGCGGTCTCCCGGTGTCGCCGCATGGTGCCCTGGATGATCACGGTCGGCGCCAGGGCGCGCTCGGAGAGCGCCTGCCCGAGCATCCGGGACTGTTCCCAGCCGAGTGGGGAGAGCACGTCATAGTCATCGGCGCCCCAGGAAGCCTGGCCGTGACGCACCAGCAGCAGTTGCCCCATCAGGCAACGACCTGACGGGACCGGGTCCGTGCATCGTTCTCGCGCAACGTCACTCCATCTGGTCGAGCTTGGCTGCCTGCCGTCGCATGACCTCGTCGTACCCCGCGCGGTCATTCTGCTTCAAAGTCCATGCGCCGCGTGCGGAATCGTCAGGAATGATCACCTGCTCCCCTGCGTCCATCCCGGCGAGGACTGCAGCAGCGACCTCCTCGGCGGTGATCGGCGACCGCTCGACCAGTGAGGACATCACTGCCCCGAGGCCGGTGTCCGCACCGCGGAGACTGTCCATCAGGTTGGTGCGGAAGTAGGACGGACAGACCACCGAGACCTGAACGTCGTACGCCGCAAGCTCGTGCCCGGCGGTCTCGCTGAGCGCCACCACCGCAGCCTTGACCGCGTTGTAGGACCCCATCCCGGCGGGGTGGACCAGCCCGGCCAGCGACGCGACGTTGACGATGTGACCGCCGGACCCCTGCTCCTTGAACATCGGCACGAACTCGCGCAGCCCGCGCACCGTGCCGAACAGGTTGATGTCGGTGATCCACTGCCATTCCTCAAGGGTGGCGATGTCGAGTCGACCACCCCCGGCCACCCCGGCGTTGTTGACCAGGACGTCGAGACCACCCCAGGTCAAGGCGACATGGGCCCGTGCCTCCGCCCAGTCCTGCTCGGAGGTGATGTCGAGAGCGAGGTCGACGCCGTCAGCGGTCCGGTCGGTGCGCAGCACCCTGTCCCCGCGGGACTCGAAGGCCGTGGCCAGTGCGGCGCCGAGACCTGATGCCGCACCCGTGATCAGGACTCGCCTACCCGTCGTGTTCTCCATGGTTGAGAATCTAGTCGGCTCCATGGAACGGTCGTTCAGGTGGTTCGAGTCACCACTACTGCCATGATGACCCCCATGCATCGCGCGTTGCTCGCCCTCTCCCTCGCTGCCGTCGTGACCCTGACCGCGTGTGGTGGGGACTCCGAAGACACGGACACGCTCTCCGGGGACGAGCAGAAGGCGGCCCGTTCCCTGGCCGCCGAGTTCCAGGGCAACCAGCCCACCGCAGCGCAGCGCGACAGCGGAATCTGTCTGGGCAAGGCACTCGTGAGCACTGCCGGGGTCAAGAAGCTGGTCTCCTCGGGGATGCTGACCGAGGACCTGGCGATCAACGCCGAGCTGCCCGCGGTGGTGCCGCCGGAGATCGCCGCTGCCTATGCCGATGCGGTCGTCGAGTGCCAGGACCCGCGCGCGGAGATCGAGAGCAGTCGCGAGTTCTATCCCGAGGCCACCGATCAGGTCATCGACGCCTACGTGGCCTGCATGGAGGACGTCGACCCGAAGCTGCTCCGCGCGGCGGTACTCGAGTCCGCGACGAAGGCGAAGGGCAGCGCCGCGTCGAAGAAGTACCTCGACGCGACCAAGCCGTGCACCGACATGCTCGGGACGCCCAAGGTCAGCTGAGCACCGAGGCGTCAATTGTTGACGCTTGTTTGTCGTCGACCCGTCAGTTGTTGACGCTTCAGGTGGCCTGCTTTCACCCCGACCCGTCAGTTGTTGGGGTTTCACGCGGCCTGATCTCCGCCGACCCGTCAGTTGTTGACGCTTCAGGTGGGCGATCCTCGCTGGCACCGGAGCAACTGATGGGTTGGGGTCCGTGTCGCAAGCAACTGATGCTTTGGGATCGATATCCGGGTGTTTTGGACGACCAACCCATCAGTTACGGCGGGGACCCGCGCCAACCCATCAGTTACCGGTGCGCGTCACGACCAACCCATCGGTTACCGCGGGACGACTCGCCACCGGACGGCCATGAGACCCTGCGCCGCAAAAATGGCCAGAGCCGGCACAAGCTGCTCCGTGAACGGAGCCTTGTGCCGGCTCTGGTGCCACTGATCGATCAGGCGGGGAGGGACTCGCCCTTCGCCGCCAGGTTGCGGAGGTAGTCGGTCGCG
>DATCYH010000188.1:0-6740 GCA_036570405.1 Nocardioides sp. | reverse complement strand
TGCTCAGCGCGCAGACCACCGATCGGCGGGTCAACGCCACCCGGCCGGCGATCTTCGCGCGCTGGCCGGACGCCGCGACGATGGCCGCAGCCGACCGCGCCGAGATGGAGCAGGTGATCGGTCCACTCGGCTTCTTCCGCGCCAAGACCGAGTCCCTGCTCAAGCTCAGCGCGGCACTCGTCACCGACCACGGCGGCGAGGTCCCCGGACGCCTCGAGGACCTGGTCAAGCTCCCCGGGGTGGGGCGTAAGACCGCCAACGTCGTGCTCGGCAACGCCTTCGATGTCCCGGGGATCACCGTCGACACGCACTTCGGCAGGCTGGTCCGACGCCTGGGCTGGACGCAGGAGACCGATCCGGTCAAGGTCGAGCACGCCATCGGCGCGCTCTTCGGCAAGCAGGACTGGACGATGCTCTCCCATCACCTCATCTGGCACGGTCGCCGCCGCTGTCACGCCAAGAAGCCGGCCTGTGGCGCCTGCCCGGTCGCGACCTGGTGCCCGTCCTTCGGCGAGGGCCCGGTCGACCCCGAGGCGGCCGCCGCCCTGGTGAAGACCCAGGGGCCTGCATGAAAAACCTCCTCGTCGGGGCAGCGGTGGCGCTGCTCCTGGCCACTGGCTGTACGGCGCCCGCGGGCGACGGCCCCGGCAAGGCCAAGGTGGACGTCGACACCCCTGAGTTGCGAGCCATGAAGGCCGACAGCGAGATCGCCGACTGCGAGCCCGGCACCGGCGAGCACGTGGACGGCGGGCTGCCCGAGGTCACGCTTCCCTGCCTGGGCGGCGGTGACCCGGTCGATCTGTCCACCCTGCGCGGACCGATGGTGGTCAACCTCTGGGCCGCATGGTGCGGTCCCTGTCGACGCGAGATGCCGATGCTCGAGGAGTTCCATGCGAAGTGGAAGGGCAAGGTCGCGGTGCTGGGCATCGACTACAACGACACCCAGACCGGCAACGCGATGCAGCTCGCAATCGACTCCGGGGTGACCTATCCACTCCTCGCCGATCCGCAGACCGAGTTGGCCCTGAAGGATCCGCTGCCCAACATCCGAGGGCTGCCGTTCACCGTCCTCGTCGACGCGAACGGCAAGGTCGTCCACCAGGAATATGCCGAGATCAAGAGCCTGGGCCAGCTCGAGGACATGGTCGAGAAGCACCTGGGGGTGAGCCGATGATTCCCGACTGGCTCGAACCCATCCGGCAGGGCGCGGAGTCGATCACCGTCCACGACCTGACACGATTCATGCCTCCCGAGGGCAGTGACCCGCGCCGCGGCGCCGTGCTGATGCTCTTCGGCGAGGACGAGCACGGCCCCGAGCTCCTGCTCACCGAGCGCTCCCACACGATGCGCTCGCACCCCGGCCAGGTGTCGTTCCCGGGCGGGGGCATCGACCCGGGCGAGACGGCGCACGACGCTGCCCTGCGCGAGGCGTGGGAGGAGACCGGCCTGAACCCCGACGGTGTCGAGCTGTTCGCCGAGCTGCCCGAGCTGTGGCTGCCGCCGAGCAACTACGCCGTCACGCCGATCCTCGGCTGGTGGGCCGAGCCCTCGCCGGTCACCACGCACTCGATCGAGGAGGTGCATGCCATCCACCGGGTGCCGATCAGCGACCTCGTCGAACCGACGCACCGGATCAACGTGCGCCACCCCGGCAGCGGCTGGCTCGGTCCGGGCTTCCTGATCGGCGAGAACCGCGACGTCATCCTCTGGGGATTCACCGCCGGCATCATCTCCCGGCTCTTCGATCACGTCGGGTGGACCAAGGAATGGGACACCGACCGGGTGCACGACATCCCTGACTACATGCTTGTGGGCCAGCCCAAGCCGACTCCCCCGCCCAACACACGCTTCCAAGAAGGACCAGGCCGTTGAACGGACTCGACCTGATCGTCATCCTCCTGGTCCTCGCCTATGCCATCTCGGGCTATTGGCAGGGCTTCGTCACCGGCGCGTTCGCCACCGCAGGCCTCCTGCTCGGCGGCCTGTTCGGCATCTGGCTCGCGCCGTTGGTCCTCGAGGGGATCGAGCCTTCGGTCTGGGTCTCGCTGGGTGCGCTGTTCATCGTGATCCTCTCCGCGACCCTGGGCCAGGCGCTGCTGCAATATGGCGGCGCCAAGGTGCGCGACCAGATCACCTGGCAGCCAGCTCGGGCCCTGGACGCAATCGGTGGCTCGCTGCTCAGCGCCGTGGCGGTGTTGGTCGTGGCCTGGGCGCTGGGCGTCGCGGTCGCCGGCTCCAAGATCGGTCCGATCACGCCGATGGTGCGCGAGTCGGTGGTCCTGGCCAAGGTCGACCGGGTGCTGCCCGACCGGGCCAGCGAGGCGCTCAACGCCTTCAACAACGTGGTCGGCACCAGCTTTTTCCCGCGCTATCTGGAGCCCTTTGCACCCGAGCGCATCGTCGAGGTGGAGCCGCCCCCGCCGGGGATCGGTCGTGACCCCGACGTCGATCAGGCCGCCAGGAGCGTGCTGAAGATCCACGGCGCCAACAACTGTGGCCGCGGCGTGGAGGGGACCGGGTTCGTCTATGGCCCCGAGCGGATCATGACCAACGCGCACGTGGTGGCCGGCGTGAACGACCCCGAGGTGCTCGTCGGTGACTCGAAGCTCGGCGCGGACGTCGTCTACTACAACAAGGACCTCGACGTCGCCGTGCTGAAGGTGCCGGGCCTCGAGCGTCCGCGACTCGCCTTCGACGAGGGCGGGAAGCCAGGCCAGGGCGTCGCCTTCCTCGGCTATCCGCAGGACGGCCCCTACAACGTCCAGCCCGGCCGCATCCGGGCCGAGCAGCGCCTCCGCTCCCCCAACATCTATGGCACCGGCACGGTGATCCGTGAGGTCTTCTCGCTGCGCGGGCTGATCCGCCCCGGCAACTCGGGCGGACCGGTGGTCAGCTCGGCCGGCGACGTGGTGGGCGTGATCTTCGCAGCCTCCGTCACCGACTCCGACACCGGATATGCGCTCACTGCCGAGGCGGTCAAGCAAGCCGCCGCCGAGGGCCTGGCCCGCAGCGAAGGGGTCAGCACCGGCGACTGCGCCGGCTGAGGCGGACGTTCGCCGCGCCAGCGGTGCGCCAAGGAACTCCCGCAGGTACGACGTACCGCACCGTCGGCGTCCGCCGTCGACCCTCAACCAGTGAGAATCTAGGGCCAAGAACCGAGCGTCGGGTGACTCAGGAGCGCTTGAGCGCTGCCTTGGTCTCCTGCGCGTGGTGGATCGCCTTCTCGGGACCCTTGACCTGCTTGACCTTCTTGAGCCCGATGAAGGCCAGCAGGCCGGCCAGGATCAGGTAGAAGACGAAGACGATCAGGTAGGCCCAGTGCAGGTCGAGGCCGTCACCGTTCCAGTGGATCAGGTGAGCCAGGAAGATCGAGAAGATGATGATCGCCAGCACCAGCAGGAACCCGGCCGCGGCGAACAACCCGATCCCGGTACCACCGGCCTTCACGCTGACCTTGAGTTCAGACTTCGCGAGCTTGATCTCGTTGGAGATGATGCTCGAGATGTCGCGCTGGGCGTCTGCGACGAGTCGGCCGATGGTCGGCTCTTCGCTCTTCACCTCGTCGAGGGACATGCGGGTCTCTCCCTGGTTTCGGCTTGCTGATCAGTCCGCTCGCGACTCTACACGGCTCGCGCGGGTGGGCGGCTCCACCTCAGGGCTGTTCGTCCTCGGGGGACGGGTCGGCATAGGGCCCCGAGACGGAACCGACCCGCTGGTGCACCCGGTTGCGCCAGACCAGGATCGCGGCACCGCTCAGCGCCGCGACCAGTGAGCCGAAGAGGACCGCCGTCTTGGCCGCCTCTCGCTCGGCGCCGGCGAAGGAGAGGTCGGAGACCAGCAAGGAGACTGTGAAACCGATGCCCGCCAGGATCGCGATCCCGAAGACGTCGATCCACTTCACATCCGGATCGATCTCGGCGCGGGTCAGCTTGGTGAGCAGCCACGAACCACAGAAGATGCCGAGCGGCTTCCCGATCACCAGTCCGGCCACGACGCCGACGACCACCGGGTCCTTGACCAGGTCGGCACCGCCGGCGATGACCACTCCTGCGGACATCAGCGCGAAGAACGGCACGGCCAGTCCCGACGACCACGGTCCGAGGACATGCTCGAGCTGTTCGGCGGGGCTGTCCTCCTCACCGTCGTCGGTGCGCACGCGGGTGAGCAGGCCGAGCACGACGCCCGCGATCGTGGCATGGATGCCGCTCTCGTGGGTGAACCACCAGGCCCCGATCGCGAGCGGCACATAGGGCAACCACATCGAGACCCGGAAGTGCTGCAGGGCCCACCACGCGGCACAGCAGGCGATCGCGATCAACAGCGAGACGAGGTCGAAGCCGGCGGCATAGAAGACCGCGATGATCACGATCACGATCAGGTCGTCGACCACGGCGAGGGTGAGCAGGAAGATCCGCAGCTGGCTGGGCAATGACGAACCGACCACGGCCAGCACGGCGACGGCGAACGCGATGTCGGTGGCCGCCGGGATCGCCCAGCCGCCCAGGTGGCCGTCACCGAAGACGTTGATCAACGCGTAGATCAGCGCAGGCGTGGCCACCCCGCAGGCAGCGGCAACGATCGGCAGCATCGCGTCGGAGACCTTCGACAGCGACCCGACGACGAACTCTCGCTTGAGCTCCAGGCCGGTGACGAAGAAGAACAGGGTGAGCGCGCCGTCGGCCGCCCAGTGCTCGACGTTGAGCGGTCCCAGCTCGAACTCGCGCAGGTGCTCATAGGTGTCACCGAGCGACGAGTTCGCCCACGCCACGGCGGCGCCAGCCGCCGCCAGGGCGAGGATGCCGCCCACGGTGTCGCGACGCAGCATGTCGCCGATCCGTGCCGCCTCGCGTGCGGTCGGGTCGGGCAGGAAACGGAACGGCAGACGGGACATGAGCCTCATTCGGGTAGCAGTCAGCGGGTCCGCCGCGACGGCACCAGTGCCTCTCGCGACGGGCCGACCAGTCTTCCCGGCACACCAAGGGTCACTCTACTCGTGCGGTCGACCCGAGCGGGCGAGCACATGGCGTGTCAGCCGGATCGACGCGCCAAGAATGCCAGCTGCGCTCGTACGCTCATCTCGGCCGCACCCCACAGCACCGGATCCACGTCGGCATAGACGATCTCCACGACCTTGCGCGGGAACTCGTCCTCCGCGATCCCCTCCGGGTGCGGCGCCGCACGCAGCGTCGCGACGGCGGCCTCGACCTGCGCCAACCGCTGGTGCCGGTGCGAGATGTAGTGGTCCAACGCCCCGAGCGCATCGTTGATCACCGGGCCGTGGCCGGGCCAGATGGCGGCCAGCTCGTGCTCTGCGGCCAACCTGTGCAGGCGGTCCAGCGAGTCCAGGTAGGCGCCGAGCTCACCGTCGGGGTGCGCCACGACCGTCGTACCCCGGCCCAGCACGGTGTCGCCTGTCAGCACGGCACCGTCGGCGGGGACGTGGAACGAGAGTGAGTCACTGGTGTGCCCGGGGGTGCCGATCACGTGCACCTCGAGGCCGTCGACGGCGATCACATCACCGTCGGCCAGACCCTCGGAGCCCAGTTGGTGCGCAGGGTCCAGGGCGCGTACGCCGCAGCCCATCCGCTCCGCGAACTCCCGGGCCGCCTCGGAGTGGTCGTGGTGGTGATGGGTGAGCAGGACTGCCGCCACCGCGCCGGAGGCCTCCTCGATGGCGTCGAGGTGGCTGGCGATCGACGGCCCCGGGTCGATCACGATCGAGCGCGCGGCACCCGGCTCGCGGAGCACCCAGGTGTTGGTGCCGTCGAGCGTCATCATGTTGGCGTTGGGCGCGAGCACGCACTGCGCGCGCTCACCGAACGTGCCACCGGTCCAGCCCTGGGTCGAGGTCATGACGCGTGCACGGCCTTGCCGACCCGGATGCCGAGCTCGACGATCCGATCGTTGCTCTCGAGCCGACCGGTCTCGGGATTGAACGTCGGCTCGATCATCTCGAACGGGACGGCGCTGACCTGCTCCAGCGCCTCGGCCGGCGTACGGGCGTCGAAGAGCTCGCACAAGGTGGCGTACGTCGGAGGAAGCAGCAGCATCTCCTTCGCGTCGCCGGCCTTGATCGCGTCGCGGACCGCCATCCACTCGACCTTGTCGGTCTCGGACGAGACGTCGCGAGTCACCTGCCCCTCGGGCAGTGCCGCCACGAAGAACCAGGTCAGATAGCGCTTGGGCTCGAAGATCGGAGTCAACCAGCCACCGAGGACGGCGAGCAGGTCGGTGCGGAGCACGAGCCCGCGCCGGGTGAGGAAGTCGGAGAAGACCAGCTCCCGGGCCTCGAGAGCGGCTCGATCGGCCTCCCAGTCATCTCCGGTGGTGTCCGCGACGACCGAGTCCGTCGTACCGGCGAGCAGCACGCCGGACTCCTCGAACGTCTCGCGCACCGCGGCGCAGATCAGCTCCTTGGCCTCGTCGGCGTTGCAGCCCATCCGCTCGGCCCATTCCTCGGGGCTCGGGCCGGCCCACAGCGCCGGGTCGAGCTCGGAGTCGCGATCGTCCACGCCGCCGCCGGGAAAGACACTCATCCCGGCTGCGAACTCCATCCCGACGTGGCGACGAAGCATGTAGGACTGGAGGCCGCCGGGCTGGGTGTCACCCTCGCGCAACAGCACGACGGTGGAGGCGGAGCGTGGCTTCGCCGGCTCCTTGGAGCCGTCGAGGAACTGCTTGGCCTGCTCGATCAGGTGCGGGGGCAGGGTCAGGGTCGGGTCCACCTCAGACCTCGACGG
>DATCYH010000187.1:0-6456 GCA_036570405.1 Nocardioides sp. | reverse complement strand
ACCGGGAGCCTGAAATATTGCGTGATCGGGCTCTGTACGCCCGGTCCGATGATGTTCGCTGCGCGCAGCGTCGCCACCCGGACGTCTGGTCGACGGCGCGCGAAACCGCGCACATAACTCTCCACCTCGAAGGCGTCGAGGCTGTAGCCCGTGCGCGGCGTGCGCTTGGGGTCCATCTCCTCGGTGAACATCGCGGGATCGCGGCTGCTCGCGCCATAGACGGTGGTCGTCGACTTCACGACGAGGTGCTGGACGCTCTCGGCACGCTGGCAGGCTGCAAGCAGCTGCATCGTGCCGATGACATTGAGTTCCTTCATCGTGGCGCGACCGCCCACCCCGCCCGGGGTGGCGATCACACTCATGTGGACGACGGTGTCGACGTCCTCCTTGGCGATGACCTTGGCAATGACCGGGTTGCGGATGTCGGCTCGAACGAAGTCGACGTCCGACGTGTCACCACGCGGCGGGACGATGTCCACGCCGATAACCCGGTCGACGGCAGGGTCGGTTGCGATTTCACGCGCGAACCGGAGCCCGAGGTCCCTTGAGACCCCGGTGACCAGAACAACCCTGCCCATGGCCAGCGCCCTGGGGTGCTACTTGCCGAGCTTGCGACGCTGCACGCGCGTCTTCTTCAGCAACTTGCGGTGCTTCTTCTTCGCCATACGCTTGCGGCGCTTCTTGATGACAGAACCCACAGTTTTCCTTCCAGAGCTTCAGGTCAGTCGCAACATGCGGTCACGACGACCGGGACAGCCTATCGGGCAATGGGCAAGCATCAGAAACTCGCGGTCGATGTGACCACAATGCGGAGACCCGCCAAGCCTGCCGAGCGGGGCCTCGAGGGCATCCGGCGGACCGCCAGCCCGGACCGTCAACCGAACTGTCAGCCAGCGTCGAAGAAGCTGCGCTCGAGGTATTCGTTGACGTCCTTCTCGGTCACCCGGAAGGATCGTCCGACCCGCACGGCCGGCAGGTCGCCGTTGTGCACGAGGCGATAGACCGTCATCTTGGAGACGCGCATCGTCGATGCGACCTCCGCAATCGTCAGAAACTTGACCTCAGAGATGTCCCCAGCTCCAGCCATGTCGTTGCACCACAACTTTCTTCGGCGCACGCCACCGGCTTCCCCACCGGCTGGCTTCATGCCCGTTTTGGTGAGAATAGAGCCTGAAGTGACCTGTGGGGAAGAGTGGACGGAAAAATAGTCCTGATGTTTCGGCGTGTCGCTTGCATGAACCTGCCGAGCGTCACCAGGTGTCGACCCAGGGATCGAGTCCGTGCAGCGGAAACACGGCGTCCCGAACGGCCTTGATCGTCCGGTCCAACGGGTGCTCCGGGTTGATTCCCTCGGACCAGTCCCGGAAGCCCGGATCGCGGCCGTCGGTCATCCGGAACGGCGCCTGGACGCCCAACGCCGTACGCACGTGGTCCCGCCATGAGGCCGGGGTGTCGAGGTCGGGATCGAGCGGCCGGCCGCCGACGATGGCCAGCAGGTGGGTCCATGACCGGGGTACGACGTCGACCAACGCATAGCCTCCGCCGCCGGTGGCCACCCACTTGCCGTCGGCCACCTCGTGCGCCACGTCGTGCAGCGCCTGGTGTGCCGCGCGCTGGCCGTCGATGGTGAGCATCATGTGCGAGAGCGGGTCGTCCATGTGCGAGTCACAGCCGTGCTGGGTCACCAGGATGTCGGGCCGGAACGCCCCCAAGACCTGCGGGACGACCGCATGGAAGGCACGCAACCAGCCACCGTCTCCGGTGGTGGCGGGCAGCGGGATGTTGACCGCACTCCCCCGTGCCTGTGGTCCGCCGAGGTCACTGACCGCGCCGGTGCCCGGGAAGAGCGCCTCGCCGGTCTCGTGCAAGGAGATCGTCAACACCCGTGGGTCGTCCCAGAAGATGCGCTCGACGCCGTCGCCGTGGTGCACGTCGATGTCGACGTAGGCCACTCGTTGCGCGCCGTTGTCCAGCAGCCACTGGATCGCCACCGCGATGTCGTTGTAGACACAGAAGCCGCTGGCCCTCCCGGCCATCGCGTGGTGCAGCCCGCCCATGATGTTGACACTGTGCAGGTCCTGGCCGGTCCAGACCCGGCGGGCCGCCTCGACGCTCGCACCGACGACCCGCGCACCGGCCTCGTGCATCCCGGCGAAGACCGGGGTGTCCTCACTGCCCAGACCGTGCTCAAGGTCGGTGCCGCTCGGGTCCTCACCGAGACGACGGACCGCGTCGATGAGGTGTTGGGCATGGACCGTCCCGATCAGCTCATCGGTGGCAGGCTCGGCCCCGACGACCCGCAGCGCGTCCTCGCCGGTGACGCCGAGCGTCTCGGCAAGACGCATGGTCAGGTCGACCCGCACAGGCGCCATCGGGTGGTCGGGCCCGAAGTCATAGGCGGTGAACGCCGGATCGAAGACCACTGAGGTGTTCTCGCACTCATTGCCTCCCGACATGACCGGCAGGCTAACCCACGAGGGTGCGCCCTATGCTCCTAGTTCGTTCCCTGCGATCCGGAAGGCTGCCGTGGAGCTGATTCGTGGGCGGGACGCCGAGGCAGACCCCGCACTGGAGATGGCGGTGAGCCATGCGGTGCTGCGCCGGGCCAGTCGTGGAGAGATCCCTGGCGCCCTGCGGATCTTCCGGCCCTCACCGATGGTCGCGTTCGGGCGGCGCGACGCGAACCGGCCGGGCTTCCCCGCCGCCGTACGCGCCTGCCGGGACGCGGGCTTCACGCCGGTCGTGCGGGCATCCGGAGGTCGAGCCGTCGCGTGTACGTCGTCAGCCCTCGTCGTCGACCACGTGCAACGCGACCCGGAGTCATTGGGCGGGATGGACGCTCGCTTCGAGGACTTCGGCGCGATGCTGGCCGGCGTACTGCGCGACTTCGGCGTGGACGCGCGGGTCGGCGAGGTGCCCGGTGAATATTGCCCCGGCGCCCACAGTGTCAACGCGCACGGCACGAGGAAGCTGATCGGGACCGCGCAACGGATGGTCAAGGACGCCTGGTTGTTCAGCTCGATCGTGCAGTACGACGACGCCGCGACGTTGCAGCCCTTGCTCGGCGACGTCTATGCCGCACTGGAGCTGGAGTTCAACCCCCACTCGGTCGGGGCGGTCACCCACGAGGCACCCGGCGTCACCCTGGACGACCTGGAGCAGGCGATCATCGGCGCATATGACGACCGTTTCGGCCTGGTCGAGTCAACCATCGACGAGGCCACCGTGGCGGCGGCGCGAGGGATGGTCGAGGACCACAGCGTCCAGGCCGAGTGACGCTCAGGAACCAGCAGCAAGCTCCTGGGAACGATCGCGAGCGGCTTCCATCGCGGAGAGGAACGCGGCGCGCACCTTGTGCACCTCGAGCTCCCGGATCGCGGCCGCGGTGGTGCCGGCCGGCGAGGTGACCTGCTCGCGGAGCACGGTCGGGTGGGTGCCCGTCTCGCGCAGCATCTTCGCGGAGCCGAACAGCGTCTGGATGACCAGCTCGGTCGCGGTGGCACGGGGCAGGCCCAGGTGCACGCCGGACTCCACCATCGACTCCACGACATAGAAGATGTAGGCCGGGCCGGAGCCGGAGATCGCCGTGACGGCGTCCTGGTGCTTCTCCGGGATCTGCAGCACCTTGCCGGTCGAGCTCAGCAGCCGCTCGGCAACGTCGAGTTGCGCCTGGTCGCAGTGCGAGCCGGGCGAGATCGCGAACATGCCCTCGTCGACCAGGGCGGGGGTGTTCGGCATCACCCGGACCACCGAGACACCGTCGGCCAGGTGCGACTCGATGAACGCGGTGGTGATGCCGGCGGCCAGGGAGACGACCAGTTGTCCAGGGGCGAGGTGGTCGGCCAGTTCCTCGAGCACCGCACCCATGTCCTGGGGCTTCACGATCAACGCGACGGTGTCGGCACCCTTGGCCGCCTCGACGTTGGAGACGACCGTGACGCCGTACTTCGCCTCCAGCTCGCGGGCACGGGCCTCACGCTTCTCGCCCACCAGCAACGTGGCGGGGTCCGCGCCGGCACGCAACAGGCCCGACAGCAGGGTCTCGCCCATGACGCCGGCGCCAATGATGGCGGTGTTCGTCATCGGGCTCTCTCCTACTTCTTCGACACCAGGGACTTCACGAAGAATGACAGGTTCTGCGGTCGCTCCGCGAGACGTCTCATGAGGTAGCCGTACCACTCCTGGCCATAGGGCAGGTAGACCCGCACCGTCTCCCCCGCGGCCGTCAGGCGCTTCTGCTCGGCGGGGCGGATGCCGAAGAGCATCTGGAACTCGTAGGTGCCCTGCTCCCGCCCGGCGTCGGCGGCGATCGACGAGGCAATGGCGATCATCCGCGGGTCGTGAGTGGCGATCATCGGATAGCCCCCGCCGCGCAGCAGCACCTTCAGGCAACGCACGTAGGACTTGTCGACCTCCAACTTGTCCTGGAAGGCGACCTCCTCCGGTTCGTTGTAGGCGCCCTTGCACAACCGCACCCGCGAACCTTGGACGGCCAGCCGGTGGCAGTCCTCCTCGGTCCTCTTCAGATAGGCCTGCACCACTGCACCGGTCTCGGGGAAGTCCTGGCGCAGCTCGGTCAGGATCGACAGCGTCGAGTCGGTGGTGGTGTGGTCCTCCATGTCGATGGTGACCGTGGTGCCGGCGTTGCGTGCCGCGCGGCAGATGGCGCGGGCATTCTCCAGGGCGATCTTCTCCCCGCCCCCGTGGCCGGCCGACTCCGGCAGAGCCTGGCCGATCGCACTCAGCTTCACCGAGACCTCGGCCTTGCGGGCCAGGCCTCGAGCGGCCAGCTGGTCGAGGAGTTCGAGGTACTCCGCCACCGTGGCGTTGGCCTGGTCAACGTCGAGGGTGTCTTCGCCGAGGTGATCCAGGGTGACCGTCAGCCCGTCGTCGATCAGCCTTGCGGTGGCATCGACTGCCTCCTCGGTGCTTTCTCCGGGGACATAGCTGGCCACGACCGCAGACGAGACGGGCATCGTGGTGACGAGCTTCTTGACCTGCTCGCTGCGAGCGAGCAGGAGCAGTGGCTGACGGAGCAAGGACATGGCAACAGGCTAGCGCCGAGACTGTCGCCCTGTGAAAGACCCACGGCCTGGCGCTCGCCAAGTCGAGAGCTACTCGGTACGACGCCTCAGGGTCGCGGCTCCGAGCACGAGGGAGGCCACCGCGAATGCCAGCACGACAGCCAGGTCGGCCCAGATCTCGCCGGTGGAGGTCGACCAGGTCAGGTGCTTCATCGCGTCGGTCGCATAGGAGAGCGGCAGCACATTGCTGATCGCCTCGAGGACCTCGGGCATCTGTGCTCGTGGGACGAAGAGTCCGCACAGCAGGATCTGCGGGACGACCAGGGCCGGCATGAACTGCACGGCCTGGAACTCCGTGGTGGCGAACGCGCTGACCAGCAATCCCAGGGCGGTCCCCAGGATGGCGTCGGCAACCGCCACCACGCAGAGCAGCCAGAGCGGACCTGACACGTCGAGATCGAGCAGCCCCACGCACAGGGCAACCGCGAGGATCGATTGCACCGCCGCGAACAGACCGAAGGCGATCGCATAGCCGAGCAGGAAGTCGAGCTTGCCCATCGGCATCGACAGCAGCCGCTCGAGGGTGCCGCTGCCCCGCTCGCGCAGCGTCGTGACGCTGGTGACCAAGAACATCACCACGAACGGGAAGATCGCCAGCAGCGCCGGACCGAAGGCGTTGAACCGCTCGCCCGGCAGGTTCTCGAACATCCACCACAGCAGGGCCATCAGCAGGCACGGGAGCACCAGGAGCATGGCCAGGGTGCGGTGGTCTCGACGTACCTGGGTCAGCACGCGACCGGCGACCGCAAGGGTGATCCGGGGACTCATCGTCTCCCTCCCCCCTCCACCAGCTGCAGGAACGCGGCCTCGATGTCGGCCACGCCGGCCTGCTCGCAGATGGCGGACGGGGTGTCGTCGGCGATGATGCGCCCCTCGCGCATCAGCAGGAGCCGATCGCACCGCTCGGCCTCGTCCATCACGTGGCTCGAGACCAAGACCGTCGTGCCGGCCGTGGCGAGGCGATGGAACAGCGCCCACAGGTCGCGGCGCAGCACGGGGTCGAGGCCGACCGTGGGTTCGTCGAGAACCAGGACGTCGGGCTGCTTGAGCAGTGCCACGGCGAGGCTCGCCCGGCTACGTTGGCCGCCACTGAGGTTGCCCACCACCTGGTCGCCGTGGTCGGCGAGATCGACCGCGTCGAGGCAGCGACGTACGTCGTCCTCTCCGGCTCCCAGCACCCGCGCGAAGAACCGGAGGTTCTCGATGACGCTCAGGTCGTCATAGACGCTGGCGGCCTGGGTGACATAGCCGACGCGGTCGCGCAGCTGACGACTTCCCGCCGGTTCGCCGAGGACCGTGACCGACCCGGAGCGCACCTTCTGGACGCCCACGACTGCTCGCATCAACGTCGACTTCCCGCAGCCCGAGGGAC
>DATCYH010000186.1:0-10869 GCA_036570405.1 Nocardioides sp. | reverse complement strand
CCCGCACGGGCTCGTCCCGGATCTCGAAGCGCTGCCCGGGAGCGGTCAGCCGTGCCAGCGCCTCGTCGCGTGGTGTCGGTGTGTTGGGTGTCGGTGTGTTGGGTGCCTGTGTGTTGGGTGCCTGTGTGTTGGGTGCCTGTGTCATGGGTGCCTGTGTCTGTGTCATTGGTGTCTGCCTCATCGGATCGTCAGCTGCCCGCCGTCAATGTTCCAGCACTGCCCGCTCACCCATGCCGCCTGGTCGCTGGCCAGGAAGACCGCGGCGTGCGCGATTTCGATCGGTTGCCCGGCGCGGCCCAGCGGGATGTTGGCGCGCACGTAGGTCTCCCACGTCGACGCGTCGAGGTCGTCGAGGCGGCTGGTCGCGGTGACGCCGGGACAGAGCGCATTGACGCGTATGCCGTACTGCCCGAGCTCCTTGGCCAGCGTCGAGGTCATCGACTGCACCCCCGCCTTGCTCGCGGAATAGACGCCGGTGCCGACGCCGGACTGCTTGCCGCCGATCGAGGAGATGTTGATGATGCTGCCGCCCTCACCACGCTCGACCAGCTCCCGACCGAAGGCTTTCGCCATCAGGAAGGTGCCGCGCAGGTTGATCCGGAGCACCCGGTCGAAGTCCTCGACGTCCACGTCGATCAGCGGGCCGCGGTCGTTGCCGCGAGAAGCCGCCGCGTTGTTCACCAGCACGTCGACGCGGCCCAGTTCGGCGCGGGTCGTGGCCAGCAGCTGGTCGACGTGGTCGGCATCGGAAACATCGCAGACGACTGGTATGGCGCGACGGCCGAGGGCGCGGATCTCGTCGGCGACCGAATCGATGTCGTTCCAGCCGGCCTCCTGCTCGTCCGCGGGCCGGCGCTCGGGGGCACGGCCGGTCCCGGTCAGCACCACGTCGCAGCCGGCGCGGGCCAGCTCGACGGCGAGGTGGCGACCGATCGAGCGCATCCGGCCGGCTCCGGTGACCACGGCGGCCTTGCCGTCCAGACCGGTGAGTGGATAGGTCATGAGGCGACCCCGTCGACACTGATCCCGTCAACCCTGATGAACAGGCCCGTCGCCTCGACGCAGCGGACGCCGTCGTGCTCGATCCAACCTTCGGCGAAGATCTTGCGACCCTCGCGGCGGGTGATCGTCGCCTCCATCAATACCTCACTGTCCAGCGGCACCCGGTGCCGATAGCTCAGCTCCAGGGGGGCCGTGACCGCCCGCGCACCGGTGGCCTGCACCAGCCCCCCGAGCATGCAGTCCATCAAGTGTGCAGACCATCCGCCGTGCAACGAGTCGGGCGGGCCCTCGTGCAGAGCACCCGGGACGAAGCTTCCCCGGGAGGTCTCGTCGTCGAAGGTGACCCGCACCGGGATCCCGAACGGGTTCAGGGCATAGGTGTTCCACTCGGCCTCCGGCCCGGCAGCCCGCACCTGCGCGGGCAGGTCGAACGGGATCCGCAGCACCCTGTCCCGCGCTCGTGCGGAGAGCTCAGCGGTCACGGACTCGATCGCCCTCCGTGCCGTAGCCAGGTCGTCGACCGGGAGGTCCGTGGTCGCTGCGGCGTGCATCAGCGAACGGGTGGCGGCGACCAGGGCCGTGGTCGCATGGGTGCGCTCCGTGGCCCAGGTCGGGGCAGGGCTCGGGTTCTGAGTCTGGCTCTGGTCCTCGCTCTGGCTCTGGCTGGGTGTTCGGTTCGCGGCTTCGTTCACTGATGCGGTCACTGGCTCTCCGGGTGTGCAGGGGTCCTGTGCAGGTCAGGTCGATCAGGGCTCGCGCGGGCGCAGGGGGCAAAGCGCAGGGTGCGCATGCGGCAACGAGGCCGCTGCGCCCTTACAGGTCTGTCTAGTGCGCCTGGCACCCCGGCTTCGCGGTAGTTCCCGCCCACCGGGAACCGTCGTGTCACCTGGTGGCGACTCCGACACTGTGGCGGTCATGAAATTCGCCGTCATCGCCCCGACTGCCGCTGGCACCACCGCTGACCCGGACTGGATCTCCGCCTGGGCCCAGCACGTCGAGGCCTGTGGCTTCGAGTCGGTCGTCGCCGTGGAGCACGCGGTGGTGATGAGCCGCTATTCCAGCGTCTATCCCTATGACGCCTCCGGCAAGATGGAGCTTGCCGACGACCTCGACATCCCGGACCCGCTGGACCTGATGGCCTTCCTCGCCGGCCAGACCACCACCCTGGGGCTTGCCACCGGCGTCCTCGTCCTGCCCAACCACCACCCCGTCGTGCTCGCCAAGCGGCTCGCCACGATCGACCGGCTCTCCGGCGGACGGCTGCGGATCTGCGTGGGAATGGGTTGGATGCGCGAGGAGATCGAGGCCTGCGGCGCACCCTTCGACGCCCGCGGCCGGCGCGCCGACGAACAGCTCCAGGTGCTACGCAAGCTCTGGGCCGACACCAGCAGCGAAGGCGTCGACCACCACGGCGAGTTCTTCGACTTCGCCGGGGCGATGAGCTATCCCAAACCGGAACAGGCCGGTGGCGTCCCGCTGCACGTCGGCGGTCACAGCAAGGCCGCCGCTCGTCGCGCCGGGCGCTACGGGGACGGCCTGCAGCCATTGGGCGTCGCTGGCGAAGAGCTTGCCGCACTGGTTGCGCTGATGCGCGACGAGGCCGAGCGGGCCGGCCGCGACCCCGAGGCGCTCGAGTTGTCCCTGGGACACCTCGTCACCCGCATCGACCAGGGCCGGGCCGAGAAGCTGGCCGCCCAGGGTGCCGACAGGATCGTCCTGGCCGCCAGCAACGCCTCCGACCTGACGCAGGCGTGCGACGAGCTGAGCGCCTGCGCCGAACGGCTCGGCCTGTGACCGCTGGGACCGAGACCCTCGGCTGTGCGGACCGAGCCGCGCTCAGCGACCTGGTCCACCGCTATGCCGCCGGCGTCGATGATCGTGACTTCGACTCCGTCGCCGCGCTCTTCACCGAGGACGGCATCCTCGCCGCGGCCGCACCGCCCAAGCACCTCGACCCGGTGACCGAGCACGTCGGGCGGGACGGTGTCCTGGAGGCCATGCAGGCTTTGCTCGCAGTGCGCGGCACCTTCCACGCCGTAGCCGGCGAGGTGTTCACCATCCTGGGCCCGGACACGGCGAGCGGTCGCGTCGCCTGCCAGGCGCACCACTTCTTCGAGCTCGCCGACGAGTCGTCACCTCGTGCGAGCGACCTGACTTGGACCGTCACCTACCGCGACAGCTATCGCCGGACCAGTCAGGGTTGGCGGTTCGCTCGCCGAGAGGTCCACGTGGGCTCGGTCGGCACGCGTCACCTCGAGGTGCTCCGGTGAGTGGGCAGGGCGGAACCGGTCGGGTGAGCGTCATCACCGGTGGCGCACTCGGCATCGGAGGGGCCACGACGCGCCGGCTCGCGCGAGACGGCGACACCGTGGTCCTGGTCGACATCGACGGCGAAGCAGCTCAGCAGGCCGCAGACGAGATTCGGTCCGACGGCGGCACGGTCCACGTCATCGTCGGGGACGTCACCGTCGAGACGACACTCGACGCCATCGCCGACACGGTCTCGGACCTCGGTCGGGTCGACGTACTCGTCAACAACGTCGGCGACTGGCGGCCCGCCTCGAAGTCCTTCCTGCACAGCAAGCCCGAGCAGTGGCAGCGGCTCTACGAGCTGAACCTGAAGCACGTCCTCACCGTGACGCACCGGCTCCTGCCCACGATGGTCGAGCAGGGACACGGCGTGATCGTGAACAACTCGACGGTCGAGGCATTCCGCGGCAATCCCGGTCACGCTCCCTACACGGCGTACAACGCGGGTGTCTCTGCGTTCACCAAGAGCCTTGCCGTCGAGGTGGGCCAGCACGGCATCCGGGTGAACGCGATCGCGCCCGACCTCGCCGACACCGAGCAGACCCCAGCCGCGGCCATGCTCCGCGGACGCGACCCGGAGTTGTTGCGCACCTGGCTGCCCCTGGGCCGGTTCGGTCACGTCGACGACTATGCGGGAGTGATCGCCTTCCTCGCCAGCGACGAGGCGCGGTTCATCACCGGTCACACCATCCCTGTCGACGGCGGGACGTTGGCTGCCTCGGGGTGGTATGCCCGGGTCGATCGCAAGGGCTGGACCAACATGCCCGACCACGCCTGAGCGACCTACGGTGTGTCCATGAGTGCCGATCCGAGCCTGACTGATCCGAGCCTGGCTGATCCGACGTTTGCCGACTCCCCCGATCGGGTGGTCCTGGCCGACGCCGTACGCGCGCTGATGCTCGCTGCCGGCACCTCGACGGTGGGCAGCCAGGAGCGCGCGCGGGCCGAGGAGCTGATCGCCGAGGCCACCGAGCTGCTGGCGAAGCAGACCCGGCCGCGGGTGCCGCGCTCGGAATATCCGGCACCCAACCGGGCGCGCGAGCTCGGCATTCCCTTCCACCGCAGCGCGGGCAACCCCGCCTCGGTCCCGCTGGCGATCCACTTCGACGGCGACTCCGCGCAGGCCACGGTCACGATCAACGCCCTGCAGGAGGGCCCGCCCGACTCGGTGCACGGCGGCACCCTCGCCTGGCTGATGGACTGCATGACCGGGGCGCTGGTGCAGTCGACGTTGAGGCCGTCGGTGACCGGGACACTCGAGCTGCGTTACAAGCGGCGTACGCCCCTGGATCGTCAACTGTCGTTGGGCTCGCGGATCACCAGCCAGAGTGGTCGCAAGACCGTCGTCGAGGCCTGGATCGAGCTCGACGGCGAGCGGACCGTCGAGGCGCGCGGGCTCTTCATCGAGGTGCCCTTCGAGACGCGTGCCCATGAGGCGACCCACTCGGTGGGAGCGCGCGAATAGAGGCCAGACGCCCTCTGCTAACTTTTAGTTGGACGTCCAACTAAATTACCTGTCGGTAGCCACGAGCCTCCGCGGGTGAGTCAACCAGCTGACAGGCAGGGAGCATGAGCATGGAGAAGATCGGTGTAGTCGGATGTGGCCTGATGGGGGCCGGCATTGCCGAGGTCTGCGCCCGCGCTGACCTCGACGTGATCGTTGCCGAGTCGAGCCAGTCCGCCGCAGAGGCCGGCCGCAACCGCCTCGAGAAGTCCCTCGCCCGCGCCGAGAGCAAGGGCAAGATCGACTCCGCGGCCGCGGTGATGGACCGGATCCGCATCGTCACCGACCTCGAGGAGCTCGCCGACCGCGACTTGGTGATCGAGGCAATCGTCGAGGAGGAGAGCGCCAAGGTCGCCCTGTTCAAGGAGCTCGACCGAATCGTCACCTCCCCCGACGCAATCCTGGCCTCCAACACGTCCTCGATCCCGATCATGAAGCTGGGCGTGGTCACCTCGCGCCCGCAGAGCGTGGTCGGCATCCACTTCTTCAACCCGGTCCCGGTGCTCAAGCTGGTCGAGCTGGTCCCCTCCATCGTCACCGACCCCGAGGTCACCGAGCGCGCCCGTACCTTCGTCGAGGGCACCCTGGGCAAGTCCGCGATCGACTGCCAGGACCGGGCCGGCTTCGTCGTCAACGCCCTCCTGGTCCCGTTCATCCTCTCCGCGATCCGGATGCTGGAGTCCGGGTTCGCCACCGCCGAGGACATCGACCGCGGCCTGGTGCTCGGCGCCGCACACCCCCAAGGCCCGCTCGCCCTGGCCGACCTGATCGGGATGGACACCACCAAGGCGATCGCCGAGTCGCTCTATGAGGAGTTCAAGGAGCCGCTCTATGCCGCTCCCCCGCTGCTCAACCGGATGGTCGACGCCGGCCTCCTCGGTCGCAAGACCGGCCGCGGCTTCTACACCTACAACTGACGCGGACCTCGGTTCGCGCCTGACGAAAGTTCATCCATGACAGACCTGATCTCGTACGCCGTGGCTGACGGCGTCGCCCACATCGAACTGAACCGGCCCGACGCCGCGAACGCGATCGACATGCCGACCGCCCAGGCCTTCCGCGCGGCGATCGGGCGTGCGGCTGCGGACGACACGGTGCGCGCCGTGCTCCTCACCGGCGCCGGCAAGCGCTTCTGCGCCGGTGGCGACGTCGCCGCGTTCGCCTCCTTCGAGTCGGCTGAGGACCAGCGGGACTACCTGGTCGGGCTGGCCCACGAGCTTGACGCCGCCAACCAGGAGCTGGCCGCGCTGGAGAAGCCGGTCGTCGCGCACGTGCAGGGCGCCGTCGCCGGGGCCGGCCTGTCGGTGATGCTCAGCTGCGACCTCATCGTCGCTGCCGAGGGCACCAAGTTCGTGATCGCCTATCCCGGTGTCGGTCTCGTTCCCGACGTCGGCTGCTCGTGGCTGCTGCCCCGCGCGATCGGCCAGCAGCGCGCCCTGCACCTGGCGCTGACCAACAAGCCGATCGGCTCCGATGTGGCCCTCGACTGGGGTCTGGTCACCGAGGTCGGCGACGCCTCGCGCGCCAATGAGCTGGCTGCCCAGCTCGCTGCCGGTCCGGTCTTCGCCCTGGGCCAGGCCCGTCGGTTGATCCGCAACTCCTATGCGGCCACCCGCGCCGAGGCCGGTGCCGACGAGGCCGAGACGATCGGTCGCGCGGTGATGACCGAGGACGCCCGCGGTCTGATCCATGCCTTCGCCAACCGCTGACCAACCGCTGACCAGCAGTCCGGAACCTCAGCGGCCGTCACGGAACTGCGGCGCCCGCCCCTGCTTGCGGGCCGCCGTGGCCTCCTCGAAGTTGTCGGTGAGCAGTCGCATGTAGAGCTGCCCGATGCCCTCCGAGGGCATGTAGCTCTCCAGGGACGACGCCGCCACCCCGGCATGGAGCGACCTCTTGGTCAGCTCGATGCCGGGCTGGGAGAACCCCGCGATTCGCTGCCCGATCTGGACCGCAGCTTCGAGGACCGGGTCATCGATCCGGGAGATGAGGCCGATCCGCTCGGCCTCCCCGGCGCCCACGTCGCGGCCGGTGAGCATGATGTCCGCGGCACGCGTCGAGCCCACCGCGCGCGGCAGCAGGAAGCTCAGACCCAGCTCGCTCGCGGTCAGACCGTTGTTGATGCCGGCCGCACGGAAGTACGCCGTACTCGAGGCGATCCTGAGGTCGCAGGCGAGCGCCAGGCAGAGTCCGCCCCCGATCGCGGCTCCGTTGACGGCCGCGATCACCGGCTGGTGCATCCGCCGCAGCGCCAGCACCACGTCCTCGAGCAGCTCGAGCGAGCGGAGCCCGAAGCCCGGACGCCCGAGGCCCTCCACGTGCGGAGCGCGACCGGCGTTCTCCTGGTCGGCGCCAGAGCAGAATCCCTCCCCGGCACCGGTCAGCACGACGGCCCGCACCGAGTTGTCGTTGCTCAGCTCCACCAGGGCATCACGCACCGGGACCATCACGTCGAACGCCATCGCATTCATCCGCTCCGGCCGGTTCAGCGTCACCACGGCGACCTCTGGAACCGGCCGGTCGACGAGGACGAACGAGCTCACTTCGCCAGCCATGCGTCATCGAGCAGGACGATGCTGTCCACGTGCGGCGTGACCCCACCGACCTGGTCGCTCCACGCGACATATTCCGGCTGGGCGCCGAACACGATCGCGGGGATCGACTCGTTCCACTGCTCCTGGATCTTGCCGATCAGCTCCGTCTGCTCGTCCTCGGTCTGCGCCGAGCCGAGATCCTCGATCAGGCCGTCCATCTCGGTGTCGGCATAGCCACCCGCGTTGGAGCGCGACGAGGAGTGGAAGCTGTCATAGAGCTCGGGGAACACGGCGGCATCCGGTGTACCGAACGACCACCCGGCCAGGTCGAAGTCGTGCTTCATGAAGACCTTCTCGATCATCTCCGCCGAGCCGGGCACATAGGTCGACTTCACCTCGATACCGATCTGGCCGAGCATCGCCTCGATCGAGAGCCCGGTCTGCTGGGAGACCTTCGCGATGCCGAGATAGCGAACCTTGCCGTCGAAGCCGTTCTCCTTCGCCTTGGCCACCAGCTCCTTCGCCTCCTCGAGGTCGATCTCGGGTCCGTCGGTCGGTCCCCACAACGACTCTGCCGGGAACATCTCGGTTCCGGGGATCCCATAGCCCTTGTAGGTCCGCTCGGAGATCACCTTCGGATCCAGCGCGGCCGCGATGGCGCGCCGCAGGTCGGGGTCGGCCAGCACGGAACCTTCACGGTGGTTGATCACCAGTCCGACGCCGAGGCTGACCACGTTCATCGCGCCGCCCAGATCGGACTCGACGGCGTCCGCGATCACGTGCGAGTCGCGCAGCACCGCCACATCGGCGTCACCGGCCTTCAGCACGTCGAGGGTGCCCTGCGCGGTCTGGATCAGGGTGAACCGCAGCGACTCCAGGGCAGGTGCTCCGCCGTGGTAGTCCGGGTTGGCCTTGAGCACCAGCTGCTCGCCGGGCGCATGGCTGTCAAACGTGTAGGGTCCCGCACCGACCGGGGTGAACTTCGGTCCTGCATCGGCCGATGCCGCCACGATCATGCCGGGCGCGGAGGCCAACATGTATTCGAAGTCCAGCCACGGCTCGACCATGGTGAACTCGACGGTGAGCGGGTCGCTGGCCTTCATCGCCTTGACCTTGCGTTGCCACAGACCGGCCTGTCCGCCGCCGTTCTTGAGGTAGCGCTCGATGCTGGCCACCACGGCGTCGGCATCGAGGTCGGTGCCGTCACTGAACTTCACGCCGTCGCGCAGCTTGAGGGTGTACGTCGTGGCGTCGTCGTTGGCCTCGATGGAGTCGGCGAGCTGGCCGCCGTACTCCCCGGTCTCGGGGTCGTGGCGCAGCAGCACGTCATAGATCGCTGCGAGCTCGGTGCCACCGGACAGGCCGTTGGCGATCAGCGCGGCCGGGTCGAAGTCGCGCAGCTCGCCGAAGGTGGAGATGCGGAGCTGTCCACCCTTGACCGGATCGCCGTCGGGCTGGTCGCCGACCAGGCCGACGGAGAAGATCGAGGAGTCGGCGTCCTTCTTGTCGTCCTTGTCGTCACCGGCACATGCGGCCAGGGTGCCGATCAGCAGCACGGCCGCGGCGAGGGACGTCGTACGGGATCGAATCGTGGTGCTCACTGGACTGTCTCACTCTCTGTCGTTGCGAGGGACTCGGTGATCTCCCTGGCTGTCTTGTAGTCCGCCTTGCCGGTGACATGGCGCGGGATCTCGTCGACGACGTGCATCGTTCGCGGCACCTTGTAGCCGGAGATGTGGGTGCGCAGGTGGATCCGGACGTCGTCGAAGTTGAGCTCTCTGCCGGGGCGGGCCTGCAGCAGCGCGGCCACCTCCTGGCCCCAGACCGGGTGCGGCAGGCCCATCACCAGGGCGTCGAAGACGGCGGGGTGCGACTTGAGCGCGACCTCGACCTCCTCGGGATAGACCTTCTCCCCGCCGGTGTTGATGCAGTTCGAGCCGCGGCCGAGCAGCGTCACCTTCAGGTCCGGCTCGATCTGGACCCAGTCACCGGGCACCGCATAGCGGGTGCCATCGATGGTGATGAACGTGCGCGCGCTCTTCTCCGGGTCGCCGTAGTAGCCGAGCGGGATGTTGCCCGAGCGCGCCATCAGCCCGATCTCGCCGACATGCGTGGCGGGGTCGAGCAGGTTCATCTCCTCGTCGAGGACCGCCATGTCGACCCCGATGTTCACCAGGCTGCCCTTGTCGGCGAGGTTCGACTTCTCCACCCGCCCGTTCCCGGTGAAGCCGGTCTCCGAGGACCCGATGATGTCCATCACGATGACGTTCGGGAGGGCATTGAGCCAGCGTTCCTTGACCTCGACGGAGAAGATCGCGGCGGCACTGTTGACGTTGACCAGCGAACTCCCGTCGTGGTTGCCGGTCTCGAACTCCTCGATCAGCGGGCGCGCCATCGCGTCGCCGATCAGGGAGATGGTCTGCACCTTCTCCTTCTCGATCGTGTTCCAGATCTCGATCGGGTCAAACTTCGGCAGCAGCACGTTGGTGTGGCAGGTGAGGAAGCGCAGCAGCATCCCCCACTGGCCGTTGGCGTGCATGATCGGGCCGAGCTGCAGGCAGGTGAGCGGGTGCGGGTTGGCGGCGCCCGATCGCGACTGGTCGAGCTCGGCCAACCGCTGCCTGTTGGCGAAGTCGATGCCGCCGCCGAGGGTGCGCCATACGTCCTCCTGGCGCCACATCACGCCCTTCGGATAGCCAGTCGTGCCGCCGGTGTAGACGACGTACAGGTCATCGGCGCTGCGCTGACCGACCGCTTCGAGGAAATCGCGGGTGGTCGGTTGCTCGCCGACCGCGGTGCTCCAGTCGGTCGAGGAGTACGCCGTGGGGGCGGCGTCGGTGCCGTCCGGCATGGTGACCACGTGCCTGAGCAGCTCGTGGTTGGGCACGACCTTGTCTAGGACTGGCGAATAGCGGGCCTCGTGGAGCAGCGCGACCATCCGTGAGTTGTCGAAGAGGTAGTCCAGTTCGCCCTCGACGTAGCGGTAGTTGATGTTGATCGGCACCATCCGCGCCTTGAAGGTGCCGAGCATGGCCGCGACGTGGTCGACGGTGTTGCGCGCCATCAGCCCGACGTGCTCGCCGGGTTGGACCCCGGCAGCGACCAGGTGGTGGGCGACCCGGTTGGCGGCGGCGTCGAGCTCGGCATAGGTGAGTCGGTCGTCGCCGATGACCAGGGCGAGGCGCTCGGGCACGGCGTCGACGGCGTGCTCGAAGAGGTCAGCGATGTTGAGAGCCATGACCGCATCCTGCGGATCTCGAGAATGTCCACGACAGCGCGGTTTCATCCAACGGAACCGGCCGGACGAACAGAGGTTGGAGACGCCAAGCAAATGCTAGGTTGTGATACAGGTCACCACTTAGGCAATCTGGAGGGATCCCGAGATGACCGCACTTGCCGCAGAACCCGCCACCACGCATCAGGCACCGCTCGCACCGCCCGCGCCACGACCCGGAGTCATCGAGCGCCTCACCGACATCCTCGATGTGTTCCCCCACGGCCCCGACCACCTCTTCCTCG
>DATCYH010000185.1:0-4462 GCA_036570405.1 Nocardioides sp. | reverse complement strand
TGAAGATCTCGGTGACCGCCTTCTCAGCAGCCGTGTTGGCCGAGTTCCAGTCGGCCACGGGGACCTTCACCGGTTCCTCGGCGACCGCGTAGGGCTTGTCGAAGGCAAGGACGTGGGCGGTGTCCGCGTCGTCCTCGCGAGACGCGAGCCAGGAGGTCGCGAGACCGGCCACGATCGCCAGGGTGAGCAGTGCGGCAACAGCCGAGAGCACTGTCGTCGTACGACGACGGGACAGGAGGCCGGGCCTCGTGGCGCGCCCAGCCGTGTCATCGGCGTCATCCGTGACCGGGTTGGAGGAAGTCGTGTCCCCGTCCGAGCCATCGATCGATCCCGTGTCCGAACTCGCGCTCGCGCCGGAGTCCGCGACGGCGCTTGCCGCTGCGGCGTCTGTCTCCGTGGCGACCTGCGGCTCCTCGGCGGCGGTCGCCTCCGGTCCGGCGTCGGTGGCACGGGGGGCGCGTCCGGCGATCCGGCGCGGAGCACTGGTGGGGACCCGGGATCCTGCCACGGGCTTGCGAGGAGTCTTGTCAGTCATCTTCATCAACCCACGAACTGCACATCGTTGACCAGCCACTTGCCCTTGACCTTGCTGAGGTCCAGCTGGAGTCTCATCTCACGCGCCGACTTGTCACCCTTGGTGCTGGTGTTGGTGACTGTGCCGGACGTGCTGACCAGGGCGCGTGCGGTGAACTCGGAGATGGTCACGATCCCGGCAGCCAGGACCTTGCTCTTCATCACCGACTTGTTCTCGGTCATCACCGTGCGCAGTCCCTCGGTGGAGGACTTGTACTGCTTGGCGAAGTCACCTGTGGCACCTGCCAACATCTTGTCGAGGGACTCGTCCAGGTCCCGGTAGTCGACGTTGGTGAAGGCGAGCGCGACGTTCCTCGCCGCCTCGAGCACCTCGGCGTACGTCGCCGCGGGCACGTCCTCGGACGTGCGCTCGGAGGTCACGCTCGAGGACTCGTCGGAGAAGGCTGGCTTCACGACGAACAGCCCGACCACCGTTGCAGCACACACCAGCAGCACGACGAGGACATAGAGCCACGTGTTGAGTCGCGTGGTGCGATCGGGGCGTTGATTGGTCTCTTGAAGAACAGGAGTCACTTAGTCAGCCACCGGCCCGACGAGGAGCCACTTCCAGGAATCGTTTCCGAGCACGGACAGGTTCTGCGGAGAGTGTACGGAGATGGGGTTGCCGTCCTTGTCCATCGCACCGTCGACCTCGCCGGTGGAGGGGTTGTAGGTGCCCCGGTAGGACTTGCCGGTCGAATTGGCGCCCTGGCTCCGGCCCGGGGCGAAGACCGACCCACGCTGGACGGACTTGCCGGGGTTGAGGCACTTCGCGGGATAGACCGCCGTGTCACCGAGCTCGTCTCCGCGGCGCCACTCGGTGGCAGGCATGTAGCCCTCCCCGCGGCACGGGCCGGGTGACTGCGCGAGCTGGATGTTGACGTGTCCCCACCCGTCGCCGGGGGTCCCGGTGAACCCACCGGCAACAGCAAGGGGGAACGAGACCAAGAGCTGCTCGATGCCGTCGAGATGGTTCACCGCCACCTGACTGGTCGTGATCATGTTCGCCAAGAGCACAGGCAGGGTGGGCTCGAGGTCCTGGAGCAGCCCGTCGATCTCGGTCGCTGCCTCCGGGGTCAGCTGGAGGATCTTGCGCAGGTCCCCGTCCTTGTTCTTCAGCACCTCGGTGAGAGAGGCGAGGTCGCGGGAGAAGGCCTTGATGTTCTCGCTCTGGCCCTGCTGGGTCTCGAGGACCTTCAGGCCGGTGTCCAGGAGCTTGATCGTCTCCTGGGTGTGCGCGGACGCGACGTCGATGAACTCGCTGCCGCTGTCGATCAGCTTCTGGAGCGGACGGCCGGTGTCCTTGAACATCGCGCCCAGCTCCTTGATGAAGGACGAGAGATTGTCCTTGTCCACGGAGTTCACGAACGCGTCCAGCTTGATCAGGACCTCGTCCTCCCCGACGGGCAGGGAGTCCTTCGTGCCGCGGAAGGTGTAACCCTCATCCGCGTAGGGACCATCGCCGTCCTCGGGCAGGAAGTCGATGTACTGCTCGCCGACGGCCGAGAGGTTGTGGACCTGGACCGGGGAGTCCTTGGGGATCCGGTAGCCGTCCTCGATCTTCATGTCGACCAGGAGACCTTCCTTGGTCACCTTCATGTCGCTGACCTTGCCGACCTTGGCACCGCGATAGGTGACCTCGCTGCCCACGAAGAGACCACCGGAGTTCGGAAGTGTCGCGTGCACGGTGATGCCACGCCCCAGGACTCGGTCGACGAGCCCCAGGTAGTTGGCTGTCACGTAGACGATGCCGACTGCGCTGAGGACCACGAAGGCCATCAGCCGGATCTTGATGCCGCGGGTCATCATGACGTGATTCCCGTTCCGTAGAGGTCGGCCCTGGGTGCGTCCCTGCCACCGGTTGCCGCCTTCTTGAGTCCGAGCAGCCCATCAAGTCCCAACAGCTCCGGGACGGCGGAGAGCCCCGGCTGGCCGAGCAGCTTGCTGAGGTCGCTCAGGTCCGGCAAGCCACCGCCGGGAAGCTTGGCGAGGATCTTGCAGACGTCACGAAGCTTGTTGGTCGGCTCCTTGCAGGCGGCCCTCAGCTCGCGGAACAAGTCCAGGTTGGTCAGGAACTTGGCGCACGCCTTGCTGGCCAGGTTGCCGCTGCCCAGGCACTTGGTCAGGTCCTTGACGAGCTCAGCGGGGTCCGGCAGCGTGATCAGCGAGTCGGTGAGGTAGTTCTCCAGGTTCACGTCGAGACGGATCTCAGTGTTGCCGTAGTCCCCCTTCACGATGTCCTGAGCCTCCTCGGGGAACGGGAAGCTGAGCATCAACGACAACCCGGCAGGCAGCGAGGCGCCGGCCTCGTTGAGCGAGGCCAGGATCGGCTGCAACGACTTGAGCGAGGCGAGCAGGTCATCCTTGCTCGCGCCGATGACCCGGGTGCCCACCTTGCCGAGCTCTTCGAGCCCCTTGAGCATCTGGACCAGCTCGCCGTGCTGGTCCTTGAGCACCTTGATCGCGGCGGGCATCACGTCGATGGCCTCGCCGATGGCGTCGCGTTCGGTGTTCAACGTGGTGGCGAGCTTGTTCATCGACTCCATCGCGTCGATGATGTCGGCCTTCTGGTCGTCGAGGGTGCCGACGACCTGGTCGAGGTTGGAGAGCAGCCGTTTCAGATCGCCGGTGCGCCCGCTCATCACGTTGTTGAGCTCTGTCGTGATGGTGCCCAGCTGGGCCACTCCCCCGCCGCTGAGCAGGAAGGAGAGCGCACCGAGCACCTCCTCGACCTCGGGGTTGCGACCGGTCGCACTGAGGGCGATGTGCCCCTCGTCCTCGAGGACACCGGCTGCGGGTTCGTCGACCGGTTCCTCGAGTGCGACGTACTTCTCGCCCAGGAGGCTGGTCTGGCGGATCATCGCCAGCGAGTTCGCCGGGAGCTCCACGTCGTCGCGGATCCGCATCGTGACCCGGGCGTGCCAGCCGTTGCGGTCGACCTCGGTGATCTCCCCGACGGTGACGTCGTCGACCATCACCGGGGACTTGGGTACGACGTTGAGCACATCGCGGAAGTCGGCCGTGATCACGTAGGACTTGTCCTTGTCCACCGGTGAGCCCGGCAGCGGCAGATCGTAGGCCCCGTCGAAGTCACACGCTGCCAGCAGGAGCGCCAGCGACGCGATCAGCACCGTCGCGATCCGCTTCATCGGCCGGGTCGGGATGCGGGCGGTCATCGTGCCCCCAGGAGGTCGCTGAGCTCGGAGCCAGTGCCCGAGGCGTACGCCGAGGAGAGGTCCTCGCGGGAGGTCTCCGAGGCCGTGCCGCCCGACATCGGGAGCTTCTGACTGGCCTGGTTGGCCTGCGACACGATCGGCTCCAGGGCCGACTCGAAGAGCGTGCAGGCGAGGTCCTTGGCGGCCTTCGGCAGCTCGGACTGCTGGACGATCGCGCAGAGGAAGCCATCGGCGTCAGCGACGTTGCCCTGGAAGCCGAACCGGGATCCGATCGCCCCGGACTTGTCGTCGAAGGCGAGAACCAGGTTGCCGATCCCGACGGGGCCGGCGGTGAGGGCCAGGTCCATGCTGTCCTTCTCCGAGGCGATGTTCTTGATCACACGGGTCAGCTTCTCCACGTCGGTGCTCAATGCCTCTCGGTTGTCCTCGACGAAGGACTCGACCGTGCCGATGGCTCCGGCCACCTCGGTGAGGGCGGCTTCGAGCTCGTCACGCTCCTCGGCCAGATCGGCAGTCACTCCGGTGAGGTCCTTCATGAAGGCCACCACCAGCTCGTCGTTGGTGGCCAGCGTGTCGGTGAACTCCGCCAGGTGCTTGACCGTGCTGAACAGGTCCCCACTGCCGTCGCCGAACGTCTCCGCCGCCTCGGACAGGCTCCGGATCGCGTCGTTGCCCTTCTTGCCCTTGCCGCCGAGGTTCTTGTTCGCCACGGC
>DATCYH010000184.1:0-6977 GCA_036570405.1 Nocardioides sp. | reverse complement strand
AACTCAGAGCTCGCCCGACTCAGAGCTGGTCCGACTGCGGGTCGTCCCACACCACGTGCAGGGCACGAGGCAGCCCCCACCGGCCGAGCTCGCTCAGGCGGCCCCGCCCGTCCAGGGCACCGAGGGCCTGCCAGCGGGGCGTCATCAGGCTCACCAACGAGGAGAAGTGCGCCTCGAGGGCGTCGAGGTCCTCGACCTCCCCCTCGAGCTCGTCCATCGCCAGGAGGTCGGAGACCGCTTGGGCACCGGTCAGCTCGGCGCCGACACCACGGCGTACGACGCCCAGCACGAGCGCGAGCCAGTCGGCATGGACCGTGCTGGCCAACAGCACCGACTCCTCAACGTCGAGCCCACGATCCTCGGACGGATCGTCGAGCGGCGAGATGGTGCTGGCAGCACAGTCGATCCACAACTCCCGGGCCTCCGCGTGGGGCGGGAGCCCTTCGGCGAACTCGGGAGCGAAGTAGTCATCGGGCCAGCTCCCGATGCCGGCACGAATCCGCTCGGCGACGGTCTCGATGACGGCCGGCGGTGCCTGGTCACCGAGGAGATCGGGCCAGGCCTCGGCCAGGAGCAACGCGGCCTGCGCGTCGATCGCCGCCAGTTGCCCATCGAGCGCCTCCGTCGCGGCGTCGTCGATCAGGAAGTCGCTGGGGATCTCGTCAGCCATGGGGCCAACGTAGTCAGGCGCGGGCCAGGGCCAGCAGGTCACCCCATGCCGGGAAGCGGGTCCGGACGGTCGGTCCGCTCGGCACTCCGTCGCGCCCCTTGGCCCACTCCCGATAGCCGCCATAGCTCGCGCGCGACTCGGGATCGGCGAGATAACGGCGTACGGCCTCGACGATGGCCTCGTCGGAGTACGCCGACTTCTTCGTCGTCGTGACCACCGTGTCCAGTCCGGCGCCCTGGCAGGCCACGGACCACTTGCCGAAGCGTCGGATGATCCCGATCCCCGACGGGCCACCGTGCCTCGCGCGCCAGGCGTCGTACGCCGTGAGGGTGAGGGCGCCCTCGTGTCCGGCAGCGGCTGCGCGGACAGCCCCCAGCATGTCGTCGTCGGACCAGCGATGAGCAGCCATGCTCGGCATCATCGCATCAGGTATCGGCCTTGAGCCGGTAGGTGAGGAAGATGTTGCCACGCGACGATGCCCCGGAATCGACCAGGTCGAGGCGGGTCAGCGGCGTCGACTCGTCGAAGAGGCGTCGCCCGGTGCCGGTGATGGCGGGGTGCATGGTCAGGGTGAGCTGATCGATGGCGCCACCGAGGAAGAGCGAGCGGACTGTCTCCACTCCCCCGACGACGGCGATGTCGCCGCCCTCGCCGTCCTTGAGCCGGTTGACGTAGTCGATCGGGTCGCCGTCGACCAACGTTGAGTTCCAGTCCAGCTCGCCGGTCAGGGTGCTGCTGACGACGTGCTTGGGGATCGGGTTGATGAACTCACCGAAGGGATCGTCGGCGGCGGACGAGGTCCAGTAGTCGCGCCACTCGGACCAGAGCTTGCGGCCGATCACCACGTCGGAGACGGCGGAGATCGACGCGCCCATCCGCTCGCCCTCCTCCTGGCCGAAGGAGTCGAACTGCCACTGGTCGGGCGCCTCGCTGACGCCATTGAGCGAGTAGAACAGGTGCGCGGTGGTCTTGCGGGTCATGGCTGTGGCCTTCCGGGTGGGTGGAGCTGTCACTGGTGTTGACCATCGAGTACGCCGGAACTCATCGCTGGCGGCACGGCTCCCGCCCGGCCCCTGGGTGCCGGAAATCGCTTGACGCGCGATGGCGGTCCAGCGCTAGCGTCGAGCCATGTTCGCTGCGCTGGGTCGCTTCATCTCCCGTCACCCTTGGTATGTCATCGCCACCTGGATCGTCCTGGCCGTCGTGGTGGTCGCCACCGCACCGGCCCTGACCTCCACCACGGACGAGTCGGAGTTCCTGCCCGACCACTATGAGTCCATCAAGGCGGCCGAGCTGCAGGAGAAGGCGTTCCCCAACGCCACCACGCCTGCCGCGATCCTCGTCTTCGAGCGCGAGGACGGGGAGAAGCTGACCGAGGCCGACGTCAAGGACGTGCTGGCGATCAGCAAGGAGCTCGGCCCCGAGCTCGGCAAGGACACCTTCGTCCCCCAGGTCACCGCGACTGGGCCGGACGGTAAACCGTCGGTGTCCGAGGACGGCCAGATCGCAATCGGCTTCGTGGGCCTGGCGGATGGAGCCACGGGTTATGACACCCGGGCGATGGACGACGCCAAGGACATGCGGGCAGAGATCAAACCACTGGTCGAAGACACCGACCTCACGGTGCGGACCACGGGGGCAGCGGCTCAGGGGCTCGACTCCCAGGAGTCGACAGAGGCGACGATGGCGATCGTCGGGATCGCCACGATCGTGCTGATCGTTGTGCTGCTGGCGATCATCTTCCGCAGCGTGATCATCTGCGTGATGCCGATCGTGGTGGTGACGATCGTGTCGATGATCGCCACGGGTCTGATCGGTGCCGCCAACGAGGCCTTCGACCTCAAGGCGGATTCCTCGATCCAGGTGATCCTGATCGTGGTGCTCTATGGCATCGGGACCGACTACATCTTGTTCTTCCTCTTCCGCTATCGAGAGCGCCTCCGCCAGGGTGACGAGACGCGCTCCTCGGTGGTGCATGCTCTCGAGCGTGCCGGGGAGGCGATCGCGTCGGCCGGCGGTGCGGTGATCGTCGCGTTCCTCGCCCTGCTGCTCAGCTCGCTCAGCATCTTCCGCTCGATCGGACCGGCATTGGCCATCGCCGTGGCCGTCACCCTCGTCGCGGCCCTCACGCTGGTCCCGGCGGTCGTTACGGTCCTCGGAAAGGCTCTGTTCTGGCCCTCGAAGGGATGGAAGCGGGAGCCCGAGGCCGCCCGGTTCGCCAAGGTCGGCCGCTCGCTGGGCCACCGGCCGGGTGTCTTCGCCTCCGCCTCGGGTCTGGTGCTGGCCGCTCTGGCGGTGTTCGGGCTGCAGTTCAACCCCAGCTTCGACTTCAACTCGAGCCTGCCCGACGGTGTGGAGTCCACCGAGGCGATCACCACCTTCCAGGAACACTTCGCAGCCGGCGCGAGCGATCCCGTCCCGGTCCTGCTCACGTCCCAGGACGGCGTACCGCTCGAGAAGTCGGCGACTGCCGAGATGACCGCAGCCCTGAGTGAGGCCGAGGGCGTGGCGCAGGTGCAGGGTCCTCAGCTGTCGCAGGACAAGGCCACCGCGATGTTCTCCGTGGTACTGGACAACGATCCGACCTCCGATGAGGCGCTCAACGATGTGAAGGGACCGATCCGTACGGCGGTGCACGACGCGGCACCCGCCGGCACCGACGCTTATGTGGGTGGCACACCCTCGGTCTTCGCCGACCTGCAGAAGGCGATGGCCCGGGACTACTCGGTGGTCTTCCCTGCGGCCGCGCTGGTGATCATGCTGATCCTCGCGCTGCTGCTGCGCAGCCTGGTTGCTCCTTGGTATCTGATGGCCGCGGTTGGCCTCGGCTTCGGTGCGACCCTCGGCGCCACGGTGATCGTGTTCCAGCACATCCAGGGAGAGCCCGGTCTGATCTTCATGCTGCCGATCTACATCTATCTGTTCGTCACCGCACTCGGCACCGACTACAACATCCTGATGGTGGCGCGACTCAGGGAGGAGGCCCGTGAGGGCCGAAGCCCACGCGATGCCGCCGCCGAGGCGGTCAAGCACGCCGGCCCGACCATCGCAGCCGCCGGCGTCATCCTGGCCGGCACGTTCGCCTCCTTGATGCTGGGCGGGAACGCCCTGATCGAGTCGATGGGTTTCGCCCTCTCGTTCGGCATCTTCGTGGCAGCGTTCGTGATGGCGATGTTCTTCACGCCGGCGCTGACGGCACTGGTCGGCCACGCCGCCTGGTGGCCGGGACACGGTGATGAGCGGAAGGGCCAGCGCAGGGACGACACCGGAGCCGACGACTAGAGCTGCGCGCCCTCAGCTCAGGGCTTGCCCTTCCCCGACGAGTTGCCCTTCCCCGACGAGTTGCCCTTCCCCGACGACTTCGGATTCTTCGAGGTCTTCGGTTGATCCTTCGTGGCCGACGAACCCGAATCGCTTGAGGAGCCCTGGTCACTGGAGATCTGCGGCTCCGGGCTGATCGTGACCGGCTTGGCGGCGACAGTGAGCACCACGGTGGCCCCGTCCGTGACTCGTCCGGTCGGGGTGATGGCCATGACCCGGCCGGGCTGGTGCTCGTCTGTCGTCTGGGTGGCCTTGGCAGCGCGAAGACCGACTGCGGAGAGCTTCTTGGAGGCGCTGGCGAAGGACTCGCCCTTCAGCCCGCTGGGCACCGTCACCTTCCCGGAGACGACCGTCAGGGACACCCGGCTGCCGGAGTCCACCTCCGTAGAGGCCTTGGGGTCCTGGGCATCGACCGATCCCGCCTCCTCCCCGGGCATGTCCCGGCTACGCACCTGCGCGGTGAGCCCCGCGTCGCTCAGCATCGCCCGGGCCTCGGCCTCGGACTTGCCGACCAGGTTGGGCACGCGCACGGAGTCTGAGGCGGCGCTCTGCAAGAACACCGCGCTGAGGACCAGGAGCCCGACCGCGATGGCTCCCGCAATGGTGCCGCGGCGTCGATCCCATGGGCGCAAGAAGGAAATCCTTGCGCCGCGTCGGCCGGAGCCGGACCGTGAGCTCGTCTCCGACGTGCGGCTGCCGAGTGCCATGAAAGCCGTCGGGAGGGGGTCGGCGCCCGACGGGTCCCTGCGCAGGGCGCTGGCCGTCCGGGAGACCTCGGCCGCGGAGGCCGGTCGGTCGGCTGGGTCCTTGGCGAGCAGGGCAAGCACCAGGGCCGCCACGTTCGGGTGCACGTCGTCCGGAAGCGCCGGTGGCTCCACCTGGATGTGCGCCATTGCGGTGCTTATCTCGTTGCCCGCATCGGCGAACGGGGCCCGTCCGGCCAGGCACGCGTAGGCAACCACGCCCAACGAGTAGAGGTCCGAGGCCGGTGTCGCCGTGTGGCCCTGTGCCTGCTCGGGGCTGCTGTATTGCGGAGTGCCGACGATGGTTCCGGTACGGGTCAGCGGGGTCGCATCCATCGCCCGCGCGATGCCGAAGTCCGTGACCCGCACGGAGCCCGACTCATCGATGAGCAGGTTGCCGGGCTTGATGTCGCGGTGCACCAGTCCGGTGCGATGAGCAGCCTCCAGGGCCGCTGCGGTTTCGGCAACGATCTCCAGGGTGCGCTCGTCGCCCAGACGACCGGCACCTCGCAGCACCTCGGCCAGCGAGTCCCCCGCGACGTGCTCCATCACCAGATAAGCGATGCACCCGCCGGATTCGTCGTCTTCCTCACCGAAGTCGAAGACCGGGACGACGTTGGGGTGACTGACCGAGGCGGCAGCCTTGGCCTCGGCACGGAACCGCAACCGGGTCACCTCGTCCTGCGCGTGACCAGCCAGCAGCACCTTCAAGGCGACGCTGCGACCAAGTGCCAGGTCCGTGCTGGACCAGACCTCCCCCATGCCGCCGACCGCAATGCGATGGGTCAGTTGATAACGGCCGTCGATGATCGATCCGGCCTGCACAGTGCGTGCATCGGCCATGAGCCCTCCGCATGTCGCTTCTTGTCTGCCCGAAGGCCTCCCACCAAGGGTGTCGGTACCCCTAGTGGCCCAATTTAGCCCCGTCGGGGAGAACTCGGACAAAAAACGCCAAGGTTCGTTTTCGGGCTAGTCTCCGCGTCGTGGAGGACGCATGAACCAGATCAGTGTGGTTGGTGCGATCATCCGCGCGGGACTCGTGTTGTGCGCCCAGCGCGGCGTTCCAGGCGCCCTTCCCGGGATGTGGGAGTTTCCTGGCGGGAAGATCGAGCCCGGTGAGACCCCTCGTTCCGCGTTGGAGCGCGAGATCACCGAGGAGCTCCTCTGCAGCGTACGGATAGGTCGCTCAAGCCCGAAGGGAGCCAGCGGTGTCGCGAGGATCGCGGTCGGCCGAGGCCATGGCGACGCCGCCGACCGTCAGGCCCACCACTGCGATCGCCCCGGCGAGTCCCATAGGTTTCTGGGGCTGTCGATCCTCGGAGGCCGATGACGTGGAGACTCAACCGAGCAGAGCGCTCGGCACCACTGTCACGGCGTACGGCGATGCTGCCGTCCAGGACTCATCGCCCTCCACGTCGGCAACCCGTTCGTAGACACCGGACTGCAGCTGCCACGCGATCAGACGTGGCTCCACCGGGTCGACAACCCAATAGGACGCGACGCCAGCCCGCTCATAGGCAGCCTTCTTCAGGTTGAGGTCCACGAGTCGAGTGCTGGGCGACAGGATCTCTATGGCGAGCAAGGGCGCTGTCGGCAGATTATTCTCAGTGAAGGCCCCGCGTCCGGCCACCAGCAGATCTGGCTGCACTCCCGTCTGATCGTCCAAGACCACGTCGAATGGTGCGGCGAGAGCCTTCAGGTGCGGTGGACACGCCTGACTGAGCAAGACGGACAACTCCATGCTGACCGTCTGATGGCGCAGACTCGGACCGGGCGTCACGAGGAGCGTCCCGTCGATGAGCTCGTAACGGTGCCCGTCATCGGGCATCGACTCGAGGTCGGCGACGGTCAACGCCCGCCCACGCGGCAAGGTGGTCACGGCTTCCATGGTGCCCCACTTTCACGCGCTCTGCGAGAGCACGATCTGCTGATTGAGTGCCTCCGCGAGACCGGTTGGGTTGCCCGAGATGCGAACGAAGGCCTCGATCTGCTCAGTGGAGAAGTCCCCGCGGTGTGTCAGCACGGTGGTCACCACCAACCCCCAACCCTGAGCCAAGGCCAGCGGCTCAGGGTGCAGGCGCTGCTTGACCATGAGGGCGGTGGAGAACGACATCCACTCCTGCGGGATCGGCGGGAAGCAAGCGCTGGTGACCGAGCGAGCATCGACACGGCTACGCAAGGAGACGCAATGCTCGTCGCCGTGTCGGGCCCGGTCCCATCCCAGGCTCGCGGAGGCCAGTCCG
>DATCYH010000183.1:0-2322 GCA_036570405.1 Nocardioides sp. | reverse complement strand
CCTGTCGAGGAGGCGGACGTAGGCGTTGCCCACCGGCTCACCGCCACGGGTGACCTGGCCCTGCACCACGGCCTGCTTGGTGACGTCGATGCCGTCGAGCGACAGCCCGCCTTCAGTTGCTCCGCACATTGCTATTTCCTTCTGTTCGAATCGAGTGGATCAGGCGGGGACGTCGCCGCGCGCGTCACCCAGGACGATCGGCACACCGACGAGGGAGCCATATTCCACCCACGAGCCGTCGTAGTTCTTGGTGTTCTCATAGCCGAGCAGCTCGTGCAGCACGACCCACGTGTGCGAGGAACGCTCGCCGATGCGGCAATAGGCGATGGTGTCCTTGTCGAAGTCGACACCGGCCTCCTCATAGAGCGCCTTGAGCTCCTCATTCGACTTGAAGGTGCCGTCATCGTTGGCAGCCTTGCTCCACGGGATGTTCGAGGCGGTCGGCGGGTGGCCGGCACGCTGGGCCTGCTCCTGCGGGAGGTGGGCCGGGGCGAGCAGGCGGCCGGCGTACTCGTCGGGGCTGCGCACGTCGACCAGGTTCTGGGTGCCGATCGCGGCAACCACGTCGTCGCGGTTGGCGCGCTTGGAGGAGTCGAGCTCCTGAGCGGTGTACGTCGTCGGGGTGCGCTCGGGGATGTCCTGGGTCAGTTCGCGCGACTCCAGCTCCCACTTCTTGCGGCCGCCGTCGACGAGCTTGACGTCGTTGTGGCCATAGAGCTTGAAGTACCAGTAGGCGTAGGCGGCGAACCAGTTGTTGTTGCCGCCGTAGAGCACGACGGTGTGGTCGTTGCTGATGCCGTTCTTCGACAGCAGGGCCTCGAAGCCCTCCTTGCTGATGATGTCGCGGCGGACCTGGTCCTGCAGGTCGGTGGTCCAGTTGAACTTGATCGCGTTCTTGATGTGGCCCTTGTCGTAGGACGTGGTGTCCTCGTCGACCTCGACCAGGACGATCTTGTCGCTGTCGATGTTGTCCTCGACCCACTGGGTGGTGACGAGGGTGTCTTCGCGGCTCATCTGTGTCTCTCTTTCCGTTGTGGTGCAGGGCTGGTGGGGTGTCGCTCGCCGCAAGGATCAGGCGAGGACAGTGGAGCGGGTGGTCAGGCGCTTGCCGAGCAGATAGACCTCACACCCGAGGCAGAACGCGAAGATCGCGTTGAGCAGGGCCGCGGCCAGCGCGAAGCCGACCGCGATGTGGCCGAGCAGCGTCACGCCGGCCAGGTAGCCGACGAGCCCGAGGACTGCAAACACGAGACCGACGGTCTGCGCGAACCGCGGTGGGGCTGCGTCCTCGAACTCGGTGGGTGCGCCCAGGCGCGGACGGATGAGGTGCTTGAAGATCACTGCGTGAGGAGTCTTCTGCACCCCGAACAGCGCGCCGACGGCGAAAAGCAGTGCCTGTACGCCGAGCAGCGCGACGCCGAAGGTGCCCGGAGCGCTCAGCAGCACGATCGCGAGCACGACCGCGGTCAGTGCGGCTGCGAACTGCGGCCCGCGCGGATCGATCTGGTTGGACATGACGCTCCCGGGTCCTGGTCTGGGATGCCCGCCGGTCGAGAACCGGTCGGGGTGGCCGGCCGGCATGACGCCGGGCAGCAGGACACCGCTTTGTGCACACACTCTTGGTGGCACGGACTCGTTCGATTCAGGTGCGAACGAGGGGGTGTCCGATCAGGACATTCGACACAGCGAGGAGCGCGTGCGGCAGTGATCCACTGCGCGGCGCTTCGTCAGCAATGTCGTGAACATGGTCAAAGAGTACGTCGGGGTGGGTGGCCGACCTATTCGAGATCTCACGATATGGATGGGCGTTCCATTTAGTGAGACGAAGCGAGGTGGGTACAGGAGCGACGTACCCGAGCAAACCGCACGTGCACGCATCACGCGGCGCCCGTCGTGAAGTGCCCAGTGGCCAGCACCCGCGAAGGCAGCCACTGGGCACTCCACGGCGGGCGCCGTGTCGTGCGGCCGGGATCAGCCGGCTCGTGTGCAGCGGGGGTCAGCCGGCGGCCATCCGGGCGCCAGCCGCGTCGCGTGCGGTCTGCGTTGCGGACTCGGGAACACGAGGTGCCGGGATCGGGCGAGCGACCTGGATGGTGCGCGGCGGGGTGACCCGGATCGCCGGCGGGACCGGGACGACCACGACGGTCGGCTTGAGCACCGGTGCGGTGGCACCCTTGGTGTAGCGACGGATCAGGTCCTTGACCTCGGCCGGCTCGAAGCCGCGCTTGAGACGCAGCACGATCAGCACCGTGTAGCCCAGGATCAGCAGGTCCAGGCGCACCGAGTAGGAGCGCAGGGCGCCGCGGCAATATTCGCCCTCGA
>DATCYH010000182.1:0-7093 GCA_036570405.1 Nocardioides sp. | reverse complement strand
TGAACCTCGGATCCTCGCCGGCCTCGATCATTCGTGCGAGGTAGTGGAGCGAGGCGTCGACGTCGCGGCCGCGGATCGACTTGATGAAGGCGGAGATCACGTCGTAGTGCTGGTCGCCCTGGCGGTCGTAGCGCACCGCCGCCTGGTCGACGGCGGTCTCGGCGGTGGCCAGGTCGATGGTCGTCGACCCGCCGCTCGCCGCAGCACCGGCAGCAGCCTCGAGATAGGTGAGTGACCGGCGCGCGTCTCCCCCGGCCAGGCGGACCAGGTGCTCGAGTGCGTCCTCGACGAGCGTGAAGGAGCCACCGAGTCCGCGCTCATCGGTCAACGCCTGCTGCATCACGGCCCGGATGTCGTCATCGGTCAGCGACTCGAGCCGGAGCAGCAGCGAGCGCGAGAGCAGGGGCGAGATGACCGAGAAGAAAGGGTTCTCGGTGGTGGCCGCGACCAGGGTGACCCAGCGATTCTCCACACCGGGCAGCAGTGCGTCCTGCTGCGCCTTGGTGAAGCGGTGCACCTCGTCGACGAACAGCACCGTCTCGTTGCCGGTGTTGACCAGGTTGGCGCGGGCCGCGTCTATCGCTGCGCGAACCTCCTTGACCCCGGCGGCCACCGCCGAGACCTCGACGAACTTCCGGTTCGTCTGTCCGGACAGGATCGAGGCGATAGTCGTCTTCCCGGTTCCCGGCGGGCCCCACAGCAGCAGGGACATCGACTGGTCGCCCTCGATCAACTGGCGCAGCGGCGATCCGGTCGCGCGCAGCTGTTGTTGGCCGACGAGCTCGTCGAGCGTGCGGGGACGCATCCGCACCGCCAGCGGGGCGGACGAGTGCGTGTTGCCGGCGAGCGAGCCGCTGCCGCTGCGTGGCTTCGCGCCCGCGCCACCGTCAACCTCGAAGAGTCCCTCAGTCACCGTGCCACCCTATGCGGCGCTCGTGAGCGCGCTGCTGACCGGTCCGGACGCCCGCATGCGCGGGTGGCCGTCCTCACCGGACCCGAGCTGAACCGTGCCCGGAACGTCGGTCAGGGCTTGACCGTCCGGCGCTCCTTGAGGTCGAACCACACGTCGGAGAAGCCCGGCGAGTTGCCGATGTCGGACGGGCTGGCCCCGGGGTCCGGGTTCCCGTCGTTGTCGACGCCGAGCATGCGCGCGGTGACCGGGTCGTGCGGGTGGTGGCCCAGCTCCCCGGCGAAGTGGCAGGCAACCTTGTGACGCGGGCCGACCTGGAGCATCGGGGGCTCGACCTTCGCGCAGATCTCCCGCGCCAGGGGACAGCGGGTGCGGAACCTGCAGCCCGACGGCGGGTTGATCGGCGAAGGTACGTCGCCCTGCAGCATGATCCGCTCGCGACGGCCACCGATCGCCGCCTGCTTCACGTCGGGCACGGCCGAGAGCAGGGCCTGGGTGTAGGGGTGGTGCGAACGCTTGTAGAGCGTCTCGCGGTCCGCGATCTCGACGATCTTGCCGAGGTACATCACGGCGACCTCGGGGCAGAAGTGCCGGACCACAGCCAGGTCGTGGGCGATGAACAGGAAGGAGATGTCGAACTCCTTCTGCAGGTCCTGCAGGAGGTTGATCACCTGCGCCTGGATCGACACGTCGAGGGCCGAGACCGGCTCGTCGGCGACCATCAGCTTCGGCTGCAGTGCCAGGGCGCGAGCGATCCCGATGCGCTGGCGCTGGCCACCGGAGAACTCGTTCGGATAGCGGTTGTAGTGCTCGGGGTTCAGCCCGACGACCTCGAGGAGCTCCTGGACCCGCGACAGGATCTGCTTCTTGGGCACCACGTCGTGCACCGAGAGCGGCGTGCCGATGATGGCGCCGACGGTGTGCCGGGGGTTCAGCGAGGTGTAGGGGTCCTGGAAGATCATCTGGATGTCCTTGCGCAACGGTTTCATCGCGCGATTGGAGATCTTCGCCAGGTCGTGGCCCTCGAACATCATCGATCCACCGGTCGGCTCGTAGAGCCGGGTGATCAGGCGACCGGTGGTGGACTTGCCACAGCCGGACTCACCGACGAGCCCCAGGGAGCTGCCGCGCGGAACCTCGAAGGAGACTCCGTCGACTGCCTGGACGTGACCCACGGTGCGGCGCAGGCCCGAGGACTTCACCGGGAAGTACAT
This sequence comes from Nocardioides sp., assembly GCA_036570405.1. Classification (GTDB taxonomy): domain Bacteria; phylum Actinomycetota; class Actinomycetes; order Propionibacteriales; family Nocardioidaceae; genus Nocardioides. The sequence goes on along the minus strand of DATCYH010000182.1, from coordinate 4,969 downwards.
CCGAAGGTTGTCCACCGACAGCACCGAGCCACGGGACCGGTCGACGCTGGCGGGGGTGTGCCCCATGGCCACGCTCGACTCGAAGGTGACCGGGTGTCCCAGCTCCTTGGCGTCGGCGTCCTGCCCGGCGTTGCCCCCGGTCGGGGTCGGGCCGTCCAGGGGCTCTGACGCGCCCTGGGTGGTGGCCTTGTCACTCACTTGTTCTCCTCGGCGAGGTCGGGGGCGATCTCCGGAAGCACTTCATCACGGTAGATCTCATCGGGGTTGACCAGGTGGCAACGCTTGAGGTGCAGTCCCCCGCGCTTTCCCGGCACGAGCTCCGGCAGCTCGGTGAAGCACAGGTCACCGGGCACCTTGGAGGTGTGCACGCACCTGGGGTGGAAGGCGCAGCCGCTCGGCGGACGGAGCAGGCTGGGCGGGTTGCCCGGGATTGGTATCAGTCGGGCGTCGGTGTCCGCGATGACGTCCGGGACGCTCGAGAGCAGGCCCCAGGTGTAGGGCATCTCCGGGTGGGTCAGCAGTTCCTTGGCCGCCCCGTACTCGACCGCCCGGCCGGCGTACATCACCAGGACGTCGTCGGCCATCTCGGCGATCACACCGAGGTCGTGGGTGATGATCACGACGGCAGAGTTGTATTCGCGCTGCAGGTCGCCGAGCAGGTCGAGGATCTGCGCCTGCACGGTCACGTCGAGTGCGGTGGTCGGCTCATCGGCGATCAGCAGCTGGGGGTTGTTGATCAGGCCCATTGCGATCATCGCGCGCTGCCGCATGCCGCCGGAGAACTGGTGCGGGAAGTCGCTGTAGCGGCGGTCCGGCTGCGGGATGCCGACCCGGTCGAGCATCTCGATGGCCACCTTGCGGGCATCCCGCTTGGAGGCCTTGGGGTTGTGCACCATGTAGGCCTCGGTGAGCTGCGCGCCGACCCGGAAGAACGGGTGCAGCGCCGCCAGCGCGTCCTGGAAGATCATCGCGACCTGGTTGCCGCGGATCGGGCGCATCTTCTCCTCGGACAGCCCGAGCAGCTCCTTGCCGCCGACGCGGATGGAGCCGGTGATCTGCGAACGCTTGGCGTCGTGCAGCCCGAGGATCGCCATGCTGGAGACGGACTTGCCCGAACCGGACTCCCCTACGATGCCGAGCGTCTTGCCGAGCTCGACGGAGTAGGACAGGTCACTCACGGCGTTCACGAGGCCGTCGGCGGTCGGGAACTTGACGGTCAGGTCCTCGACGACGAGGAACGGGTCGTCCGTCAGTCGGTCGTTGTTCGGATGTGTCACGAAAGCCTCACTCGGGGGTCGAGCACGCTGTAGAGCAGGTCGACGACGATGTTGGCCAGCACGATGATCACCGCGCCGACCAGGACAGTGGCCTGGACCACTGGCAGATCCTTGATGTACGTCGCATCCAGCGCCCACAGACCCATGCCCTGGATGTCGAAGATCTTCTCGGTGAACACCGTCCCGGCGAGCAGGAAGGCGAAGTCGATCCCGAAGATCGTCACGACGGGCACGAGGGCGGAGCGCAGCGCGTGCTTGTAGACGACGGTACGACCGGGGAGGCCCTTTGCCTTGGCGGTGCGGATGTAGTCCTCACTGAGGGACTCCACCATCGCCCCGCGGGAGAATCGGGTGTATTGCGTAGATCCGTAGATCCCGAGCACCAGCCATGGCACAAGCAGGTGCGAGAACCAACCGCCGATCCCACCATCTGCGATCGACACATAGCCCTTTTCCACGATGTCGAGACTCAGTGTCGTGTAGAGCATGACGATCAGCGCCACCAGGTAATAGGGAATCGACGTCATGAACAGCGACGTGCTGACCAACGCCTTGTCGGCGAAGCTGCCCCGTCTGCGGGCAGCCATCACCCCAACCGTGACGCCGACTGCCAGATAGAGGAACGCGGCACCGAAGGCCAGGCTGACCGTGGCCGGGATCTTCGTGACGAGCTGCTCGAAGACCGGCTGGCGATTGCGATTCGACAGGCCCAGGCACGGTGCGTCGCACTGGATGTCCGTCGAGCCCACGGTGATCGTGCGCCCCGCCACGAGGCCCTTGGCCCACTTGCCGTATTCCTCGTGGATCGGGTTGTTGAACCCGAGCTTTGCTTCATAGCGCTCGATGGTCGCCGGGTCGCAGCCACGACTGCGCTCCGAGTCGCACAGGGGCTTCGCGGGGCTCTTCGGGCCATACCAGAACAGGGCGTAGACCATCATCGAGATGATGACCACGACCATGAAGCCGGCGATCAACCGCTTCAGGACATAAGCAAGCATCGGGCACTTTCTTGGTGGAGTGCAGCGTCGAGCAGGGGCGGTGTCGGGATGAGGCAGGAAGTCCTGCCCCACCCCGACCGCTGTCTTGCAGACCCGCACCGAGGTGGGTCAGCGATGGCCGACCCGGCCCCGGTCCGGGACATCATCACTTCTTGATGTAGATGTCCTTCAGGTTCGGGTAACCCTGAGCGTCATCGTTCTGGAAGTTGCCCATCTTCTCTCCGTAGACGAAGAGGTTGTTGAGGTAGCCGATGTTGACGGCCGGGTAGAACTCCTGGTTGATCTTCTTGTCCAGGGCACCCCAGGCGTCAGCCTGCTCCTCGATCGGCAGCGACGGGATCTTCTTCATCTCGGCGTCGATCGACTTCTCCGAGAAACCGCCGGTGTTGTAGAGCTGACCGGTCTGGAACAGCGCCGGGATGAAGGTCAACGGCGAGGGCCAGTCCTGGCACCAGGCGACACCCTTGATGTTGATCTTCTTGTTCACGTCGTTGTTCGGGTCGGTCCAGACGTCGTAGAGCGAGCCGTCGGTCCACGGGTAGGCCTTGGTCTTGAAGCCGGCCTCCTCGTAACCACGCTTGATCTGCTCCATGGCGTCCTTGCCCTCGGGGGAGGACGCGTCGTAGGCCCACGAGAGCTCGTAGGTGCCTTCCTCGACGCCGGCCTTCTTCATGTACTCCTTGGCCTTCTCGGGGTTGAACTCAACCTTCTCACCCGGGATCGGCTCCATCTCCTTGTCATAGCCGGCCATGCCGGGGGGAAGGATGGAGTTGCCCATGACGCGCGTCGTGCCGGGGATCTCGCCACCAGCGGACCAGACGTTCTCGTAGTCGTAGGCGAAGGCGATCGCACGACGAAGGTCGACGTTGTCGATCTTCTTGTAGTCCGGGTAGAGGAAGCTGGTGCAGGTCTGCGGAGCAACGACCACGCGCTTGCCGAGCTTCTTGACCGCCTCGGTGTAGCTCGAGCCCTGGAGCTGGGTGAGGATGGTGGTCTTCGACGCGTCGTTGTTGCTGATCATCAGCTTGTCCGAGGCCTTGGTGTCCTCGTCGAACTTGATGTTCCAGCCGTCGACGTACTGGTGACGGGCCGGGTCGGTCTTGGGGTCCCACTGCTCGTTGCGGACAAGGATGATCTCCTTGTTCGGCGTGAACTTCTGGACCTTGTAGGGACCCGTGGAGAGCGGCTTGAGGCCGTAGGCCGGGGGCTGTCCCGCCTTGCCCGAGGGAACCGGACCGATGGCAGCGAAGGCGCCCCAGTAGTCCATGTCCGGGAACGGCTTGGACATCTTGATGGTGATGGTGTTGCCCTCGACCGAGACGGCCTCGAAGTTGTCACCGTCCACGTAGGGACCCTTGTACTTGTCGCCACCGAGGAAGTACTCGGCGGAGTACTGGGCACCGGGGCCCTCGACCGACTCGGTGTCGAGCGAGCGCTTGATGCCGAAGGCGACGTCCTCAGCGGTGACGGGCTTGCCGTCCTCCCACTTCACGCCGTCCTTGATCGTGAACTTCCACTCGGTGTTGTCCTCGTTGGGGGTTCCGAGGTCGGTGGCGAGGTCGGGGACCAGCTCCATCGCACCAGTTTCCTGGTTCTGACGGTAGGTCGTCAGCGAACGGAAGATCAGGTCCTGCATGATCCCGTTGTCGGTCACGGACCAGCCCGAGGTCGGGTCCAGGCTGGCCGCACCGTCATCGGGATCGGGGTGGATGAGGGTGACCGTGCCACCCTGTTGCGCACCCTCGATCTCGGGGGCGGGGCCCTGCGCTTCCGCGTTCTTCTCGACGGGCTTGGCGCTGACCTTGAAGGCTTCTGCCTTCTTGGCCTCGTCACCTCCGCCGCCGCCGCACGCTGCAAGCACGAGCAGCGATGCGCTCGCGGCAAGAGCCAAAGGCTTGTTGAGCCTCATCTTTTCCAGCCTTTCTTTCGGTGTGGTCGTGACCTCGGAACACCGGGGCCAACGTCTTGAGGCGCCTAGCGCCGGGTCTTCGGGTCGAGGGCGTCGCGGATCGCGTCACCGAGCAGGTTGAGGGCCACGACCAGGAGCATGATCCCGATCACCGGCTCCCACAGGTAGAGCGCGTAGGTGTCGAAGTACTGAACTGCGGAGTTGATCGTCTGGCCCCACGACGGCCGGCCGTAGACACCGATGCCGAGGAAGGCCAGACCAGCCTCGGCAGCAACCAGTGCCGGCAGACCCAGGGAGACGGCCACGACGATCGGGGCGACCAGGTTGGGGAGGATCTCCTTGAAGAGGATCCGGTGGGTCGGGACGCCCATCACCTTCGCAGCCTGGACGAACTCGCGCTCGCGCAGCGAGAGCACCTCACCGCGGATGATCCGAGCCATCTGCATCCATCCGAAGATCGACAGGATGCCGATCACCGAGTAGAAGGTGACCTGCTCGAAGACCGCGGGGTTCCCTGCGAACCGCTCGGCCAGGATCGGCGCCACGGCCAGTGCGGCAAGGAGTAAGGGGATGGTCAGGAAGATGTCGGTGATGAACTGGATGACCCGGTCCACCATGCCGCCCATGTAGCCGGCGATCAGGCCGAGGACGACACCCACGACCGTGGAGAAGACGACTGCCAGGGTGGCGATCAGCAGCGACGTACGGGCACCGAAGAGCCAGTTGGCGAGCAGGTCGTCTCCGGAGCCGGGTGCGACGCCGAACGGGTGCTCGGGGTCGAAGCC
>DATCYH010000181.1:0-3759 GCA_036570405.1 Nocardioides sp. | reverse complement strand
CCTGCAGGTCAACGGGGTGCGGGCACCCGGAGGACGCATTGTCGATTCACGCTTAACGCCAGATTGGCGCTTACATCTACCGCACGAATCGTGCGTTAGATGTAACTTCCGACATTAGGGGATGGCAGTGAAGTGCAGGTGGTCGTAATGGCCGCCCGTGATGCTGGCGGGGTCGTGCATACCGCCGCCGTCGTAGGGCCGCCACCCTTTGGCTGATCGGGCGACCGACCAGATCTTGCCCTGCCAGATGAGGTATTGGACGCCGAGCGTTTCGGCGTTCGCCTTCATCCAGTTGGTGACTTTCCAGCCCAAGTCGAGGGCCGGTCCTTGGGCGGCCACGCCGATGGAGTTGCCGAAGGTGCCGTCGCAGGCGCGGCCCAGGGAGTGCTCGGAGGGTTGGCCCGGGCGAGGGGAGAAACACGACCAGGCAGCGGTGGGGAACTGCTGACGGACTTGGGACAAGATGTGCGCGGTCCGCTGGGTGATCTTGCCGGTGCTGGTCGGGTCATCGACCATCCCGGCGGGGTTGACTCCGTTGTACGTCGTCGCGTCTCCGTCGGGTCCGCATTCGCCGGTGGCGCTCGGCGTGCTGGCGGCCAGGTCGACGGCCCCTTGCGCGTTGAGCCAAGGCACCGGGTCTGCAGTGGCGGCGTTCGCCCCGCCGGGGCGCAGCTCGAAGTGCAGGTGCGGCCCGGTGGCGTATCCCGTCGAGCCGACGGAGGCGATCTGTTGGCCGGCGGTCACCCGGTCCCCGGCTCGGACCATGAAGCTGGCCTCGGTCATATGCGCGTACCCGGTGGCCACGGTCTGCCCGGCGACGGTGTGCTCGATCAGGACCAGGTTCCCGTTCCCTGCCGACGGGCCGGCGGATGCGACCCGGCCGTCTGCTGCAGCGAAGATCGGCATTCCGGATGGGGCAGCGAAGTCGACGCCGGAGTGAAGTTTGTAGATGCCGGTGATCGGATGGCGCCGCATCCCGTAGTTGCTGGTCTTGACCCAGGTGCCGGCCGGAAGCGGGAACACCACCCGTGACGACTCGCCGACCGGCGCCGGCGTCGCGTTGTCGTTCTTGCCGAAGAAGTTGATCGACGTCAGCGGCAGGCAGGATGCCTCGGCTGCCGGATTGAGGATGGCGGTGAGTGACAGCAGGATCGTCGCAGGCCCGAGCATGAGCGCGACGAGTCCGCCAATGACGGCCTTCTGCATGGGCCCCACCTACTCCAGCGGCTCGTCGAGCAGCGAGAGTCGCAGCAGCCGGCATTGTTCGTACGTCGGCCCACAGGTCATAAAGACGGTGAACGCCACGTCGTGCTGGCTGGCGACAGGTTCGCCATCCCACAGGCCGTCGCGGTGTCGCACTCCGGTGATCGTGTAGGCGGTCGTCCCGGGCGCAAGGGCACCACCGGCCTGGTCCAGGGCCGTGTCCCACTTGGCAGGGATCTCGACAGTCTCGATCTCGATCCACTGGCGCGTCTCGTACTCACGCAGGTCGATCCAGATCTTCTCCGCCGGTAGATAGGCGTCGACGTCGCTGATCAGCCCGGGTGAGGACTCGCCGGTCGGGTCGGCCACGGTCGCGATGCGCTGCAGGTACGCCGCCCGCGGTGCCAACGATGAGGTGTCCCAATCGAAGATCGCGTGAGCCACTAACTCGGCGAACTGCTCCGGATCTGTGACGGGCAACAACTCCGGCAGGGTGCCGTCGTCGGGTGTGCCGGACGGAACCGCCTCCGAGTCAGGCGCGTGGGAGATGGACTGCGTGCTGGGCTGAGCGGTGTTCGTCGACCCGCGGGTCAGCAGCGCGTAGGTGACTGCAGAGATGAGAAGAAGGGTCGTGACGATCGCCAGGACGATGAGACGGCGCCGACGAAGGTCGGGATCGTAGGTGGGGGAGCGGAGCATGATCAGGTTCCTCCTCACGCGTCCACGAGCGCGTCGCTCGGCTGGTTCTCGCGTGCCTCGCGCGCGGCTTCGGCGAAGGCCACTGATTCGGTGAGGGTCTGCTGGAAGGAGTCCCACTGTTCGTCGGTGAGTTCACGGCCGACCTTGATCGGGTCGTACCGATTGACCCACCCGGCCAGGTCGTCCCACATCAGTGTGAAGGAGTGCACGGAACGACGGGCGGCCTCGGCGGCAGCCTCGCGCTTGAGCCGGTTCTCCCGGATGCGCCGTGCTCGATCTGCCTTGGCTTGGACCAACGCCCGAGCAGCCAGTTCCTCCAGGTCCTCGGTCGACTCATCGTTGTCTGGTGCCTGTTCGGCTGCGGCGATGGCGGCTCGGACTCGCTGATAGCTGGGGTCGACTGCGCCTCCTTCGCGGATCCGCTCGAGTTCTTCTTCGGCGACCTTGCGCACCGAGGTGGGCGTCGCCTCGTCGGCGGCGATGCTTTCGATCGTGCATATCTGTTCGAGTCGCGTGTGCGATGCAGAGTTCGTGATCGCCTGGGCTGCCTGGCGAGCAGCTTTGCCGGCACCCAGTTGCGGTGGTCCCGAATCGGGACCACCGGCGCCCTCCTCCCCGTCTTCGGCACCGAACCGGGTGGCCCGCTGACGGCGGGCTGCATCCTCAGCTAGGAGTTCTTTCAGTTCCCGATACAGCCGTGCAGCATCCAGCGGTGAGAGGGGCCGGTGCATCGTGTTCTCGTCCTGCTCGGCCAGCAGTTGGGTCAGGTGGTCCGAGACCCCGGTTCGGACCCAGACCCGCAGAGTGGGCCAGCCCAGCTGCTTCACGGCCGCTAGCCGGCGGTGTCCGCACACCAGCATGCCGTCGGGAGTGATGGTGACCGGCTGCAAGAGTCCGAGGCGTTCGATCGACCTCATGAGGGGCGCGAGGTCTCTCTCGGCGTCGGAGCGGTGCCGTACGCCGACCTTGATGGAGTCCACACGACGCTCCAGCTCGATGTGCCCGTGCGCGTCAGACATGGGAGACCCCCTCATGGCTGGGTGCGGTCGTCTCGAAGACGTCGGCGAAACACGGCACGCCGCTGAGTTCGCCCGGCAGGTAGCCGAGCGCCAGCAGTTGCAGCAGCCCGCGTCCCTCGCGTGCGCGTTCGTGCGTGGGGAGTTGGTTGCCCAGAAGCGCCTGCAATACAGCGATCCAGTGATCGTGCGACAGGTCGAGCAACGCCTCGGCGTGGTGATCACGCGTCAGGCGGGCGTACGCCGTGGCGCGATTGCCGGAGCGGATCAACTGGCTGCAGACGTACTCGACGCATCCCGTGGCCGTGGGTTGGGGCCATCCGTTGTCGACCATGATCGACGCGGCGTGCTCGGCTGCGACCCAGGCATTGGTCGGCTCGTCGGCCTCCGGCTCCTCTGCTGCGTGGTCGTCGTACGCGTCATCGAGCTGGTCGGTGACCTGGAACGCCGGGTGGTAGTCAGTGAGGTCGTTCTCGCGTTCACAGAATCGTTCCGCGTCGTGGTGAGCTGCGACCTCGGGACGGCGTGCCTGGTGGTTCGAGCACAGCAGTCCTTGGGCGCGGGCCTCGTAGATCAAGGTGACCTGGACAGCCCGGGTGACCACCGCCCACGGGTCGATAGCGGTCCGGACCGCGCGGGTCCGCATCGCTTCGAACGCGGCATAGGCAGCATCCTCGGGAGCCAGGTCGTACTTGCGTGCCAGGGCGGCGTACTTCTGGGTCGCGAACTGGATCAGTTCGTGCGCGGCCGGGTCTTGCTGCCAGGTGCCGGTCGGTGAGTAGTGCAGTTGCACGAGCAGGAGCCGCAGGCCCTGCGCGGTAGTGAACGTTGGCGTCTTCAC
>DATCYH010000180.1:0-2190 GCA_036570405.1 Nocardioides sp. | reverse complement strand
TCATCGGTGTCTGCGACAAGCTCGGGTGGAACACCGGGGTCGATTTCCTGCAGATCGTCGACGCGGCAGAGGACGTCGTACGCCCGGCGATGCCGGATGAGTGCACGCTGAACCGGATGACGCTGATGATGGGCTATGCCGGCGTCTACAGCTCGTTCCTCAAGCACGCCGGGAACGCGGCAGAACGCTACGGCGTCTCCGGCGCGCAGATCCTGCTCGAGGCCGGGGAGCGCAAGCTGATCGGTGGCCAAGAGGACCAGCTCATCGACATCGCGCTGCAGCTGAAGGCCAAGCAGGACGCCAACAGCTGAGGTGGGTGGCCGGTTTCGGCACGTCGCTCTCGCGCAAAACGAGAACGTGTTCTAGTATTGGGCCATCATCCTCACCTTCATCAGGAGAAGTAATGTCGAAGGAAGTCCTCGCCGGAGTGCGTGACCTGCTCCCCACGTTCCGGGATCGTGCCGACGAGGCCGAGAGGCTGCGCCAGGTCCCGGAGTCGTCGGTCAAGGCGCTCGAGGAGACCGGGTTCTTCCGGATGCTCCAGCCCAAGCGCTTCGACGGCCTGGAGAGCGACCCGGTCGACTTCTTCACCGCTGTGAGGGAGATCGCCTCCGCCGACGGCTCGACCGGTTGGATCTCCTCCGTGCTCGGCGTGCACCCTTGGCAGGTGGCACTCTTCCCCGATGAGGCGCAGCAGGCGGTATGGGGCCAGGACACCGCCACCAGGCTCTCCTCGTCCTATGCGCCGACCGGCAAGGCGGTCCTGACTGAGGGTGGCTACACGCTGTCCGGCAAGTGGTCCTTCTCCTCCGGCTCGGCACATGCCAGTTGGGTCCTCCTCGGCGGGCTCGTCTTCAACGAGGAGGGGAACGTGGTCGACTTCAAGACGTTCCTCGTCCCCGGCGACAAGTACGAGGTCGTCGACGTCTGGAACGTGGTCGGCCTTCGTGGCACCGGTTCCAACGACATCATCGTGAAGGACGTCTTCATCCCCGAGGCGTTCACCCTCTCGATGTCGGACACCGGGCGTTGCTTCGGTCCCGGCCAGGAGCAGAACGACTCCGAGCTCCACTGGATGCCCTTCCACTCGCTGTTCACCACCACGATCAGCACGCCGATCGTGGGAATGGCCACCGGTGCCTACAACGAGCACGTCGAGATGCAGCAGAAGCGGGTGCGCGCCGCCTACCTGGGCGAGAAGGCCTCCTCGGATCCCTTCGCCGCGGTGCGGATCGCCAGGGCCGGCTCGGAGATCGACGCGGCCTGGGCGCTGTTGATGAACAACATCCGCGAGGAGCAGGCACACGTCGCCAAGGGTGAGAAGATCCCGCTGGGCCTGCGGTTGCGGGTCCGCCGCGACCAGGTGCTCGGCACCCAGCGCGCCATCGACGCCATCGACGCACTCTTCGAAGCCTCCGGCGGCCGGGCCCTCGCGGAGGGCACCTACCTGCAGCGAGCCTGGCGCGATGCGCACGCCGGTCGGGTGCACGCTGCCAACGACCCCGAGCGGGCCCTGAAGATGTTCGGCGACCTCGAGTTCGGGCACAAGATCGACCCGGGGATGTACTGATCGTGGTGAAGGGTTTCGGACAGGAAGAGGTCCGCAGGACCGCGACGGTCGACGACATCTCGATCAACTACTACGAGGCGGGTGCGCCGACAGAGGCCGGAGCCGGCCTGCCGCTGGTCATGCTGCACGGTGGCGGACCGGGAGCGTCCGCGTGGTCCAACTTCGGCAGTGCCCTGCCCGGCTTCGCCGCCGGCTTCCGCACGATCCTGATCGACCAGCCGGGCTTCGGCGGCTCGGACAAGCCGCCCGTGGAAGGCAACTACTACCGCTTCGCCGCGAAGTACGTCGTGCGACTGCTCGACCAGCTCGGCATCGAGCGGGCGCACGTCCTGGGAAACAGCCTCGGCGGCGGAACCGCCGTACGCCTTGCTCTGGAGAATCCGCGACGGGTTGCTCGGCTGGTGCTGATGGGACCCGGCGGCCTCTCGCTCAACCTGTTCCACGCCGACCCCACCGAGGGCGTGAAGCGACTGATGGACTTCGCGGCCGATCCCTCGCGTGAGGCGCTCAGGGCGTTCATCTCGACCATGGTCGTGAACCAGGCCCTGGTCACCGACGAGCTCGTCGAGGAGCGCTTCGCCGACGCGACCGCCCCGGGTGCGCGAGAGGCGATGGCCTCG
>DATCYH010000179.1:0-7354 GCA_036570405.1 Nocardioides sp. | reverse complement strand
CGGCGGAGGCAGGGAGTCGGCGTCGCCGACGATCCGGTCGCCGTCCGCCAGCATCGCCTCGTCGCCGCCGGCCTCGCTGCGCAGGTCGAGGTACTGCTCACCGATCGCCGACCTGTTCGCCACGCGCGCGGTGACGTCGGCCGGGATGTTGGGTGCGTCGGAGTCGATCCGGATCACCAGCTCGGTCCCCGACGACGTCGCTCGCAGGTCCTTGATCCGACCCACGGGCACCCCGCGATAGGTCACCTCGCCGTTCTTGAACGCACCTCCGGCCTCGGGCAGCTCGACGGTCACGTCGTAGGAGGCGCGGAATGGGTCGAGGCCGACATAGCGGGCGCTGAGCCAGGTCGTCGCGCCCAGCGCGATGATCACGAAGAGCACCAGCTGGATGCGTATGCGTGCGGTGATCATCACTCATCACGTCCGTTCTGGGTGGGTGCGGGTGCCTTCGGCGAGGGACTCTGGCTGTCCTCATCGTCGGCGGGCGCCGTCGTCGACGTGCTGTCCGAGGGCTTGGGGCTGGCGCTGTCGGAGGACGGCGTCGCGCTGGGCTCCTCGGACGGCGTCGTGCTCGGCCTGGTCGAGGGCGAGGGCACGGTGAGTGACGGCTCGATCATCCCCGGAGCCGGCGAGCTGGTCGGCGGCAACAACGTCGGAGCGGGTATGGCGCCCCGCCGCATCGAGGTCCCCGGGATGGCAGCCGTCGGCTGGGGCCAGGCGCAGCCCTTCGCCTTGCAGTCGTTGGGCAGGGTCCGGAAGTTCGTGGTGATGAAGACGTTGAGGTAGTCGCCCTTGATCGCTCCCAGCACCGAGTCCGGGAACGGATAGGTGAGCAGCATCTGCAGTGAGTTGGGCAGGTCGCTGCCGGCCTTGGCCAGCTGCTCGAGGATCGGCGCCAGCGCCTTGAAGTCCGCGACGATGTCGTCCTGCGCAGCATCCAGCGTCGAGACGGTGACCGTGGAGAGCTTGTCCAGCGAGGAGAGCATCGCGGTCAGCTGGGCACGTTGGTCGACGATGACCTTCATCCCGGGGCTCAGCTCCGTGAGTGCGGTGGAGATCTTCTCCTTGTCGCCCTCGAGGGTCTCGGACAGGTCGGCCAGGGAGTCGATCGCGGCCGTGATCGAAGTCTTGCGGCTCTCCAGCCCGGTGACGAACTCCTCCATCTGGCGCAGGAACGACTTGATCTCGCCGGGTCGACCGGTCGAGACGTTCTGCAGCTCGCGGGAGATCTCCTGGAACTGGGCGATGCCGCCACCGTTGAGGACCAGGGACAGGGCACCGAGCACCTGCTCGACCTCGGCGGCCTGCGAGGTCTGGGCCAGTCCCAGGTTGTCTCCGTCCGCCAGCGGCGGACCTCCCGAGGACGCCACCGGCCGGACCAGCTCGACGTACTTCTCGCCGAGCAGCGAGGTCTGCCTCAGCCGCGCCGAGGTCCCGCCGGGAAGGTCGACGTCGTCGTTGACCTTCAGCTCGACGTGGGCACTGTGTCCGTCGTCGTTGAGGGTGATCCTGGAGACCCGGCCGACCGGGACGTTGTCGACCTTCACCGTCGACTGCGGCACCAGGTCGAGGGCATCCTCGAAGTCCGCACTGATCGAGATCGGGTCGTCACCGAGGTCGGCGCCACCCGGGAGCGGCATCTCGTAGACACCACCGCCGAGGAGTCCGCAGCTGCTCAGGGCCAGAATGCCGGCACCGAGTCCTGCGGTGCTGAACAGGCGTCTCATCGTTCGCCTCCTGTGGCGCAGCAGCGCCGGCGGCGCGTCGGGGGACGTGCGGGCGGTGAGCCCGTCACGGGACCAGATGGTCAGCTCGTTGAGGTTGCCTCGCCCGTCCAGGGTGTTGCCGCCCTCGTCATAGGTGTTGAGGAAGTTCTGCAGCAGCAGCGGGATCAGTCGCACCGACTCCTCCAGGGAGGTCTTCTGCTTGACCAGCACCTCGGTGGGGGCGATCAGCTGGTCCACACTGGTCTTGAGGTTTCCTCGGTTGTCACGGATGAAATCGTCGAGGATGACCATCGCGTCGGCCAGGTTGGTCACCGCCGAGGCCAGCTCGTCCCGGTCGTCGGCGAGGTAGCCCGCGACGGTGGCGAACTGCTTGTTCGCCAGGGCGACGGTGCCGTCGTTGGCGAGCAGCATCTCGGAGAACGTGTCGAGGTTCTCGACCACCGAGAAGAAGTCCCCGCCGGTGTCGCTCAACGTGGCGGTCGCCTTGCTGAACTCCTCGAGCATGACGTTGAGGTCGCGCCCCTGCCCGTCGAGGTTGTCGGCAGCGACCTGGAGCAGGTCGGAGAGCGCACCGTTCTTGTTGGCGCCCTCGGGCCCGAGCTTGGTGCTGACGTCCTGCAAGCTCTGGTAGAGCTGGTCGATCTCGACCGGTACGGCGGTCCGCTCCGCGGCAAGCACGGTTCCCGAGACCAGCTTGTCACCACCGTCGTACGCCTTGGTCAGCTGCACGAACCGGTCACTGACCAGGGTGGGTGCGACCAGGACCGCGCCGGTGTCTGCGGCGACCTGCTGGCCCGGGTCGAGCTCCATGGTGACCCGGACGTGGTCGTCCTTCGGCTCCACCGTGGTGACTGTGCCGACCGGGACACCGAGCACCTGTACGTCGGATCCCGGATAGAGCCCGACCGTCGAGTCGAAGAGCGCCACGACCTCGGTACGGTCCTCGTCGAGGACCCAGCGGTTGATGGCGAAGGCGGCTGCGGCGATCACCAGGAGGGCCGCCAGTGCGGCCAGGAGTCGGCGACTCATCGTCCGCCACCCTTCTTCGGAGAGCAGTTTCGTTCGGCGTCGTTCTCCAGCACCGGGGCGCCGGAGGCGTCGAAGAGACCGCAGATGTAGGAGTCGATCCAGTGGCCGTTGCCGGTGGCCGAGGTCAGCACCCGGTAGTAGGGCCCGAGCTTCTTCAGCGCCGAGTCGAGGTTCTTCTGGTTGTCGGTGAGGATCCGCGAGACCACGTCCAGCTTCGCCAGCGCGGGCTTGAGCGTCTTCTCGTTGTCAGTGACCAGGCCCTCGAGCTGGGTGGCCAGGCTGGCGGTCCCAGTCAGCATGTCGTGCACGGCCTCACGCCGCCGCTCCAGCTCGCCGAGCAGGTCCGAGCCGTCGGTGATCACCTTGGCGAACTCCTCGTTGCGCTCGGCCAGCGTCGTGGTGACCGCGTCCGCCTCCTCGAGGAGGTCGGCCAGTTCGGTGTCTCGCGACGAGATCGTCCGCGACAGGCTGGTCAGCCCGGTGACGATGGCCTGCACCGACTCCGGCGTCTCCTTGAACGTGTCGGAGAGGACCTCGAAGCTGGTCTCCAGCTGTTCGGTGTCGATCTCGTCGACGTTGCTGGAGAGGTCGGAGAACGCGGCGTTGACGTCATAGGGCACCGACGTGTTCGCCATCTCGATGGCGCCGTCCAGGTCATTGCGCCCGAGCGGGTCGACGGCGAGATACTTCTGGCCGAGCAGGGTCTTCACCTTGACCGCCGCCGTGCTCTGGTCGCCGATCCTGACGTCCTTGACCCGGAACTGGACCTTGACCACCGCGCCCTCGAGGCGCACCTCGGTGACCTCACCGACCTTGACGCCGGCGACCCGCACCTCGTTGCCGGCGCGGATCCCCCCAGCCTCGGCGAAGTTGGCGGTGTAGGTCTCCCCGCGCAGCCCGGGCAGCGAACTGGCGTTGAAGGTGGCCAGGAAGACCAGCACCATGGCCGCCAGCCCGACGAGGGCGATGACGACCTTGTTCCGTTCCGCGAACGCTGTTCGATAGCGCGTCATCACAAGCACCTTTCTGCGATCGGCTTGACCCCGAGATCGCCCATGTAGCCCTCGGGCATGGGGATCCGGCCGTCGATCGAGCAGACATAGAAGTTGAGCCACGAGCCATAGCTGGCCACTCGGCCGAGCCGGTCCAGTTTGGTGGGCAGGGTGGCGAGGAAGTCGTCGATGACCTCCTCGGAGTCGGCCAGGTTCTCCGACAGGTCGCCCAGTGCGGCGATGGAGCCCTTCAGCGGCGCCCGGCCCTCCTCGAGCAGGTCGGCCACGCTGACGGTCAGGTCGCCGAGCCCCTCGAGCGTTCCGCCGATCACCTTGCGGTCCTCGGCCAGGCCGCTGACCAGCTGCTGGAGGGTGGTGATGGTGGTGTCGAGTTGGTCGGACGGGTTGCTGATCGTGGTCAGGACCGTGTTGAGGTTGGTGATCAGCTCCCCGATCACCTGGTCCTTCTCGGCGATCGCGGAGGTCAGGCTGGCAGTGTTGGACAGCAGTCCGTCGACCGTGGCGCCCTCGCCCTGGAAGACCGCGATGATCTGCGCGCTGAGGTCGTTGACATCCTCGGGGTCGAGGAACTTGAACAGCGGCTGGAACCCGTTGAACAGGACGGTCAGGTCGAGGGCCGGCGTGGTGTCGGCGAGCTCGAAGGTGTGTCCCGGCTCGAGGGCCGTGCCTTCTCGTTGTGGCAGCTCGACGTGGAGGTAGCGCTGTCCCACCACGTTGCGGAACCGCAGCTCGGCGCTGGTCCCCTCGGTCAGGTCGACGTCGCGCGACACCGTGAAGGTGACCTCTGCGAGACGGTCCTCGGCGACCTCGACACCGGTGACGGTGCCGACCTTCACCCCCGAGACGCGTACGTCGTCGCCCTCGTTGAGGCTGGTCGCGTCGCTGAACAGGGCGCGATACTCGGTCTTCGTGCCGCTGGAGCTGTTGCGGATGGTCCCCGCCAGCACCGTGGTGGCCAGGACGGTGACCACGACGAAGATGATGCTCTTGGCGACGGTCGCGGCGAAGCGCAGGTCTCGTTTCTTGCTCATCGCAGTTCCACCTTCGTGTTGCGCAGCGTGGGACCGACCAGGAGGCTGCCCCATTCGGGGAAGTCGGCCGGGGCCATCCCCAGCGTCGGCGCCATCAGCTCGGCGACCAGCTGGTTCTCGGCCGGGGAGTTCGCATCACCGAGTCCGTTGACCACCGTCGGGGTGAGCCTCTGGTCCAGCAGGTTGCTGGCCGGGGGTGGGATCGCCTCGGGCTCCCCCGTGCCCGGAGCACTGCGTCGGGCCTGGCCGGTCACGTAGGGGCAACGGGTCTTCCCGCTCGTGCTGTAGCGCGGCGCATCCTTGCCGGTGAGGTACTTGCCGCGGGACTCGACCACGTTGAGGCGCACGTGGATGCCCGGCTCGTCGCTGCCCTTGCCCAGGGTGCGGTCCATCACCGGGATGAACGTGCGCACCGCCTTGAAGATGCACGGGAACTGACCGGCATAGGGCCGCACTGCCTCGAGCGCGGCCCGGGACTCCTTCGAGAGCACGATGATCGTGTCCTGGTTCTTCGCCACGAAGCCACGGGTGGAGTCGGCGGCGGTGATGACGTTGGTGAAGACGTCACCGAAGTTGTCCTGCTCCTCGACCAGGGTCGCCGACGTGGTGCTCATCGTGTCCAGGGCCTCCAGCAGGTCCGGCGCCATCGCGTCGAAGTCGTTCGCCACCAGGGCGAGCTTCTCGATGCCCTCGGTCATCTGGGGCACCAGTGGATTGAGCTTCTCCAGATAGGCGCCCCACTGGGTGATCGAGTCACCGATCGCGGTCCCCTGCCCGCGCAGCATCGCAGCCAGTTCCCCCAGGGCAGCGGTGAGCTTGCCCGGCTCGATGCTCTGCAGCACCGGCAGCAGCTGGTCGAAGAGCTCCTGGAGCTCGACGGCCTCGGCCGAGCCGTCCTGGTTGATGCTGTCGCCGGCCTCGAGGCCAGCCGAGGTGGCACCGTCTGCCGGCGGCACGAGGACGACGTACCGCTCACCGAAGAGGGTCTTGGGCAGCAGGCGTGCGGTGGTCTCGACGGGCAGCGCCTCAGCGGTGTCCGGGTCGAGGGCCAGGGTGAGGCGGGCACCGGTGGAGGTGTTGTCGATCGCGGTCACCCGCCCGACCGGTACGCCGTTGAGCTTCACGTCGGAGCCCTTCTGCAGCGCGTTGCCCACGGCGCCGGTCTCCAGGCTGACCTCGACGGTGTCGTCGAAGGCCTTGTTGAAACTCATCAGGGCGACGACGACCAAAGCGAGGGCGAGGGCGAGGGACGCGAGCCCCAGGAACACGTCGACGACCTTGTAGGGGCGCTTCATCCGGCGATCCTCACTGTTGTGCTGGTGCCCCACATCGCCATCGAGAGCACCAGGTCGAGAACGGCGACGCTGACGATGGAGCGGCGTACGGCTGTGCCGACCGCCATCCCGACTCCGGACGGGCCGCCCTTGGCGGTGAAGCCCAGTCGGCAGTGGATCAGGATGATCATCACCGAAAAGATCATCACCTTCACGAACGACAGCAGGATGTCGATCGGGGGCAGGAACAGGTGGAAGTAGTGGTCATAGGTGCCCGCCGACTGGCCATAGAACAGGACCGTGATCATCCGTGATCCGGCATATGAGGTGAGCAGCCCGATCGTGTAGAGCGGCAGGATCGCGATGAAGCCGGCGATCACTCGGGTGGTGACCAGGTAGGGCACGCTCGGCACCGCCATCACGGTCAGCGCGTCGACCTCCTCGTTGATCTGCATGGCACCGAGCTGGGCGGTGAAGCCGGAGCCGACGGTGGCAGACAGAGCCAGCGCAGCGACCAGCGGCGCGATCTCGCGGGTGTTGAAGTAGGCCGAGATGAACCCGTTGAGGGTCGAGGTGCCGATCTGGTCCAGGGCCGCATAGCCCTGCATGCCGACGACACTGCCGACGAAGAGGGTCATCCCGAGCATCACGCCGATGGTGCCGCCGATCACGGCGAGCGCACCGGAGCCGAAGCTCACCTCGGAGAGCAACCGGAGCACGTCGCGGGGATAGCGCTTGAGCGTGGCGGGGATCCAGCCGAGCACCTTGGCATGGAAGCGCAGGTCGGCGCCGGCGTTGGCGACCGGCGCCAGGATGTGGTCATACCAGCGGGCGCCACGAGGTTCGGGCAGCGGCGTACGGCGTCGTGAGCCACCTCGCTGGTTGAGGTGGTCGCTCGGCGACTGTCTCGGAACCGAGGTCATCTCAGGCCCCCTTTCCGGGGAAGAGCTGGAGATAGAGCGTGGTGATCACGAAGTTGACGAAGAAGAGCAACAGGAAGGTGATCACCACGGACTGGTTGACCGCGTCGCCCACGCCCTTCGGGCCGGGCGCCGTGTTGAGTCCGCGATAGCAGGCGATGACACCGGCGAGGAAGCCGAAGATGACGGCCTTGATCTCGCCGACCCAGAGGTCCTCGATCTGCGCGAGTGCGGTGAAGCTGGCCAGATAGGCACCCGGGGTGCCGCCCTGGACGATGACGTTGAAGAAATATCCACCCAGTACGCCGACCACGGAGACCAGGCCGTTGAGGAGTGCGGCTGCAGCCATGCAGGCGAGCA
>DATCYH010000178.1:0-4335 GCA_036570405.1 Nocardioides sp. | reverse complement strand
CGAGAACCGGTAGCCGTCCACACCCAGGCCCTTGAGCAGGTCGACGTCCTCGGGATACCTGTTGTAGTGGTCGCACGCCTGCGCGCCCGACGAGCCGTCGAGGATCCGACCGGGCTCGGCACAGAAGGTGTCCCAGATGCTCGCGCCACGTCCGCCGGTGTCCACACCCCCCTCGATCTGGTACGACGCCGTGCTGGCGCCGAAACGGAAGCTCGCAGGAAACTGAGGGGCAGGCTCGTGTGCGGTCACGCCGTCGAACCTAGTGTGTTCACCGTGGAATTACACCGCTCCGGCGACCGCTTCGCCACCGACGCCGAGGGACGGCGTACCCGGCACTCCTTCTCGTTCGGCAGCCACTACGACCCCGACAACCTCCGCTTCGGGCTGCTGGTGTGCCACAACGACGACCTGGTCCTGCCCGGCGGTGGCTATCCCGATCACCCGCACAGCAACCTGGAGATCGTCACCTGGGTGCTCTCCGGGGCGCTGCGGCACACCGATTCCCAAGGCCACACCGGCGTGGTCGAGCCCGGCTTGGTGCAGGTGATGTCGGCCGGCAGCGGGGTCGTCCACTCCGAGACCGTCGACGCCGCGTCCGGCCCGACCCGGTTCATCCAGACCTGGGTGCTGCCCGACGAGCCGGGCGGTGCCACCACCTACTCGTCCGCGGCGGCGGAGCTGGCAGGCGAATGGTTGCCGGTGGTCTCGGGCTCGCACCCCGATGCCGCCACCCGGATCTCGGCGAGCGGAGCAACGTTGTACGCCGCCCGGCTGGCTGCGGGTGAGCGGGTGGAGGTGCCCGAGACACCCCTCGCCCATCTCTTCGTGACCACCGGATCGGCGGTGTTGGACGACACCACACTCGGCGAGGGCGACGCGGTCCGGCTGCGCACCGAGGGCGGCACGATCACCGCATCGGCGCCGACCGAGCTGCTGCTCTGGACGTTCGCCGGATGAGGCAGCCCCTGGCGGCTCGCGGCCGCCTGATTCAATGGCGGGCGTGAGCACCACCGAGCCGAACCCCGGATCCGCGACCACCCGCTACCTCGTCCTGGCGGCCCTGCTGCTCAGCGGACTGCTCGCCGGGTGGGCGATCATCCGCGCGGTCAACACCGACATGTATGCCACGCCGCGGATGTGGACGATCGGCCTGACCGGCTTCGCGCTGGTCGTCACCGTCTGCGCACTGATCCTCTGGTCCACCCTGGCGGACCCGCGCAGGGCCCTGACCATCTGGCACGGCATCGCCGCCTCGTTCCTGGGCGTCGGCGCCGGCACCCTGCTCGGCAACCTCGGCGAGGACAACGCCAAGGCGCTCTGGTTCGGCATCGCCATGGTCGTTGCCGCCGCACTGCTCCTCCTCCTCGGCCTCTCCGGCGGCTCCAAGGCCCGCCGGAAGGTCAACCTGGTGGGCGACCTCAAGCGCACCGGCGTACGGACCACGGCCGTCGTGCTCAACCGCGGCTACCTCGAGTTCGGCGAGAGCACCCAGATCAACACCCCGGTCACCTTCGAGTTCTCCGACGAGCAGGGCCACAAGCACCGCGTCGAGAAGCGACTGCTGATCCTCCCGGCCGACCCGATCGAGGAGGGCCAAGAGACCGAGCTCTGGTATGACCCGGCCGAGCCCGAGGACTGGGACCGAATCATCGTCCAGCTGCAGCAGGAGCACCCCGCACCATGAAGGCGATCCTCGCCCTGCACGCCGAGGACCTCCGGCAACAGCTGCTCGATCCCGACTTCCACGCCTGTCTGGCCGTGGACCGGATCCAGGTCAACGTTGACGACGAAGCGGTCGCCCCGGCGATGCGGCCCGGGCCCGGTCCGCAGATCACCGCCGTGTTGTCGCTCTGGGCCGATGACGTGGCGACGGCGATCGACGTCGTACGCCGTCTCGACCCCACCGTGCACGCCTGGGCGGTCACCGAGCGTGAGCCGTTGCCTCCCCCTCCCCGCGTGGACGGCGAGCGCACCGATGCGTTGGCCAACTTCGCGTTCCTGCGCCGGCCGGAGTCGATGCCGCACGACGAGTGGTTGGCCGACTGGCTCGAGCGCCACACGCAGGTCGCGATCGACACCCAGGGCACGTTCGGCTATGTGCAGAACCCTGTCCTCGAGCCGCTGGTGGAGGGCTCTGCCGACGTGGCCGGGATCGTCGAGGAGCTCTTCCCGATGGCAGCGATGAGCGACCACCATGCCTTCTATGGCAGCGGCAGGGACCAGGCCGAGTTCACCCGCAGGTTCTCCGCGCTGATGGAGAGCTGCGCGCGCTTCGGCGCCGACCAGGGGCTCGACCTGGTCCCGACCAGCCGCTACACGTTCGGCTGAGCCTGTCGCTCAGCGCAGGATCCGAACGGCGCCGGGGCGGACGTCGATCCGCACCGGCTCCGCGCCCAGTGTCGCCATCGGCTCACCGTCGCCACCCATCGCCACCCGCGGCGAACCGGCCACGGTGACCGAGCGGCCGCGGAAGACGTGGACCTGCTCCAGCTCGACGTGCCGGCCGTCATAGACCTTGGGGAACGCCCTGATCATCCCGAGGCGGCCGGCGGCCTCGATCACGATCACGTCCAGCTCGCCGTCGTCGACACTGGCCTCCGGCGCGATGTGCATCCCCTTGCCGTAGTAGCCCGAGTTCGCCACCACCACCGTGGCACCCAGGAAGGTCCGGGTGAGCCCGTCGATCGAGACGGTGTACGTCGTGGGACGGAAGGTTGCCAGCGACTTCACCGTGGCCGCCGGATATTGCAGCTTCTTCGGCAGCCAGTGCAGCCGGTTGACCAGGGCCGCGGTCTGCGCGTCGACGCCGGCATAGACCGAGCCGGCGACCACCCGGTTCGATCCGTCGGCAAGCCTCGCCTCGAGCAGGTCGGTCGGGGTGGGCGCGGCCTCGAGCAGGACCGAGGCGATCTCCTCCGGGGACTCCGGGAGCCCGAGCATCCGGGCGAAGTCGTTGCCCCGGCCGGCCGGCACGATCGCCAGGATGCCGCCGAGCCGGGCCACCTCGCCGGCGATCGAGGAGAGCATCCCGTCACCGCCGACCGAGACCACCACGTCGCCACGCTCGACGGCCCCGGCGACGAGGTCGAGCGTCGCCTTCGGACCCGGCGAGTAGGTCACGTCGACCACCGCTCCGGCGTCGCGCAGAATCCTGGCGACCGGCACGACCGCAGCAGGTGCGGCGCCGCCACCGGAGGTGGGGTTGACCAGGAACGCGAAGGAACGCTGCGTCGGCGTCTCGCGGGTCTCGTCCTGCGGTGAGCTCACGGGATCAACACCCCCGGGTTGAGCACGCCGCTCGGATCGAGCCCGGCCTTGACCGAGCGGAGGATGGAGACCCCGACGGGGCCGATCTCGTGGGCCAGCCAGGGCTTGTGGTCGGTGCCGACCGCGTGGTGGTGGGTGATCGTGGCGCCGGCGTCGATCATCGCCTGGCTGGCCTTCTGCTTGGCCAGGTCCCACTGGGCCAGCGGGTCCTCGGCCTGGGGTGCGGCGACGGTGAAGTAGAGCGAGCAGCCGGTCTCGTAGACGTGCGAGATGTGGCAGAGCACGAGGGACTTCTCGCCGAGCGCCTCACTCAGCGCGTCCCTGACCGCGGTGTAGAGCCGGTCCCGGTTGGACCAGAAGGTCGCGGTCTCGAGGGTCTCGACGAGCACGCCGACGTCGAGCATCGAGTCGCGCAGGTAGGGCGCGTGGAAGCGTCCCTCGGCCCAGGCCCGCCCGCGCTCCTCACCGGCGGGCGTCCCGCCGAGCGAGGTGAGTGCCTCGGTGACGAGCGCGCGGCGACCCGCGATCTCGGCGCCCTCGTGCCCGACGATCATCAGGCACCCGCCGACGCTCTGCCCGCCCACGTTGTCCTGCGAGGACAGGTTGATCGCGGTCTCGTTCTCGTCGGAGAGGCGCAGCACGGTGGGCAGCAGACCGTTCTGGGCGAGGTGCCGCATCGCGTCCGAGCCCTCGGCGAAGGAGGCGAACTGCCATGCCTCGTAGACCTTCTCGGCCGGGAGCTTCTTGAGGCGCACCTTGACCGCGGTGATCACGCCGAACGCGCCTTCGGAGCCCAGGACCAGCTCGCGCAGGTCCGGGCCCGCGGCGTTGGCCGGTGCGGAACCGAGCTCCAGGGTGCCCTGCGGCGTGGCGACGGTGAGGCCGACGACCATCGAGTCGAACCGTCCATAGCCGGCGGAGGACTGGCCCGAGGAACGCGTGGCCGCGAAGCCGCCGATGGAGGCGAACTGGAACGACTGCGGATAGTGCCCGAGCATCAGGCCGTGCTCGGCCAGGAGCGCCTCGGCCTCGGGCCCGCGCAGGCCGGGTTCGAGGACGGCGGTCCTC
>DATCYH010000177.1:0-4665 GCA_036570405.1 Nocardioides sp. | reverse complement strand
CGGCTGCCGATGACGCAACCAAACAGCTTCCTGGGATTCGTGCACCGGCGTCGCCGGGGTGCGGAGCTCTTCCTGCTCGTCCTGTCCCTGCTGGTCGGGATCGGTGCCTATGCCGCGGTCGGGCTGGGTGTGGAGGGCAAGATCCCGGCCGACATCATCGGCTATGGCGGATGGTTGGCCGTGCTGGTCGTCGTCTGCCACGTGGTGGTCCGGTTCTTCGCCCCCTATGCCGACCCGGTGCTGCTGCCGATCGTGGCGGCGCTGAACGGCCTCGGGCTTGCGGTGGTCTATCGCCTCGACCTCGCCGACGGGACCACGTTCGCGCGCCAGCAGTTGGTCTGGATGACGATCGGCGTGGCCCTGTTCGTGGCCACCCTCGTCTTCCTGCGCGACCACCGGATCCTGCAGCGGTTCACCTACACCAGCGGCCTGAGCGCCATCGTCCTGCTGCTGCTGCCGATGATGCCGATCATCGGCGTCACCAAGAACGGCGCCCGGATCTGGATCAACCTGGGCCCGGTCGGCATGCAGCCCGGCGAGGTCGCCAAGGTGCTCCTGGTCATCGCGTTCGCCGGCTATCTCGTCGTGCACCGCGATGCC
The DNA here is from genome assembly GCA_036570405.1 of Nocardioides sp. Taxonomy (GTDB): domain Bacteria; phylum Actinomycetota; class Actinomycetes; order Propionibacteriales; family Nocardioidaceae; genus Nocardioides. The sequence continues at coordinate 4,065 of DATCYH010000177.1, read as the reverse complement.
CTGGCCCTGGCCGGTCGTCGGATCCTGTTCGTCGACCTGCCCCGCGGCCGCGACCTCGGACCGATCCTGGCGATGTGGCTGGTCAGCCTGGCGATCCTGGTCTTCCAGCGCGACCTCGGCTCCTCGCTGCTGTTCTTCGGCATCTTCCTCACCATGCTCTACGTCGCGACCGAGCGTCCCGGCTGGCTGGTCGTCGGTGGGTCGCTCTTCCTGGCCGGCGCGTTCGCCGGGTGGCAGCTCTTCTCCCACGTCCAGGTCCGCGTGGATGCCTGGTTCGACCCGTTCGACGACTTCTACGGCTCGGGCAACCAGATCGGCGAGTCGCTCTTCGGGATGGCCTGGGGCGGCATGCTCGGGCGCGGCCTGGGCCAGGGCAGCCCGTTCCGGATCCCCTTCGCAGAGTCCGACTTCATCATCGGCGCAATCGGCGAGGAGCTGGGCCTGACCGGCCTGATGGCGGTGATCATGCTCTATGCGCTGATCGTCGAGCGCGGCCTGCGCACCGCACTGGTCTGCCGCGACGCGTTCGGCAAGCTGGTCGCCTGCGGTCTTGCCTGCGTCATCGCGCTGCAGGTCTTCGTGGTCATCGGCGGCGTCACCAAACTGATCCCGCTCACCGGCCTGACCACCCCGTTCCTGTCCTACGGTGGCTCGTCGTTGGTGGCCAACTGGGTCATCATCGGGCTGCTGCTGCGCATCTCCGACCAGGCCCGGCGTCCGGTGCCGAACCTCTCCTCTGCCACTGAGGCCGAGTCGGAGTCCGAGACCACCCAGGTGGTGAACCTGCGATGAACAAGCCGATCCGCACGCTGTCGATCTTCTGCCTGCTGCTCTTCCTGGCCCTGCTAGGCAATGTCACCTACCTGCAATACATCCAGGCCAGCGAGCTGAACAACGCCTCCGAGTACCCGGAGAACCGTCGGGTGATCGAGGCCGCCTTCTCCCGCGAGCGTGGCGCGATCCTGGTCGGTCGTACGCCGATCGCGGAGTCGGTGCCCTCGGACGACAAGTACGAGTTCCAGCGCCGCTACACCAGCCCGAAGCTCTATGCCCACCTGACCGGGTGGTTCTCGTTCTTCAACCAGGCCGGCCTGGAGCGCACCCAGAACGACGTACTCTCCGGCGACGACGACCGGCTCTTCGTCTCGCGGCTGGTGGACCTGGTCAACAACTCGGGGGCCAAGGGCGGGTCGGTGAAGCTGACCATCGACCGCAAGGCGCAGGTCGCCGCCTACAAGGGCCTGCTCGACAACCCCCAGCTGGGCAAGGACGTCCAGGGTGCAGTGGTCGCGCTCGAACCCGCCTCCGGCAAGGTGTTGGCGATGGTGTCCTCGCCGTCCTTCGACCCCAACGAGCTCGCCTCGCACGACCTCTCCGCGGTCGAGAAGGCTGCGAAGAGATTGAACGAGCGCAAGGATCGCCCCCTGGAGAACCGGGCGATCCGCCGTGACCTACCCCCGGGGTCGGTCTTCAAGCTGGTCACCGCGGCCGCCGCGCTCGAGACCGGCGACTACGACGCCGATTCGATGGTCACCGGCGGGCCGACCTACAAGCTGCCCGGCACCAGCACCTCCATCGGCAACGGTGGCCGCAGCTGCGGCACGACCAAGGTCAGCCTGACCCAGGCGCTGGCGCAGTCCTGCAACACCACGTTCCTGGCCCTGGCCAACGAGCTCGGCCAGGACAAGCTGCTCAAGCAGGCCGAGGCCTTCGGGTTCAACGACACCTCGCTCGAGGACCTCCCGGGCCAGCTGCAGAGCACCTTCCCGACCAAGGAGATGTCGGACGACTACCTGGCCAAGTCGGGGATCGGCCAGCAGGACGTGCGCGCCACGCCGCTGCAGATGGCGATGGTCGTGGCCGGCATCGTCAACAACGGCACGGTGATGAGGCCGTACGTCGTCGACGAGGTGCGCTCCCCCGACCTCGACGTACTCGACAAGAAGAAGCCCGAGGAGCTCTCCGAGGCGGTCTCCTCCGACACCGCGCGTGAGCTCCGCAAGATGATGGTCAACGTGGTCGACAGGGGCACCGCAGGCGTGGCCCGGATCCCCGGCGTGGAGGTGGGTGCCAAGACCGGCACCGCCGAGGGCTGCCAGGACTGCAACGACTATGCCTGGTTCGTCTCCTATGCAGACGTCGACGGCAAGCAGGTCGCTGTTGCGGTGATGCTCGAGAAGGTCAACCTCAGCAATGACCAGATCGCCGGCGGTGCGCTCGCCGGGCCGATCGCGAAAAGCGTCATGGAAGCAGTGATCGACTGATGACACCCTCGCAATGGAAGAAGGACCGATGACGAACGAGGAGCCGACCGTGGTCGGTGGTCGTTACCAGCTCGACGAGTTGCTCGGACGAGGTGGGATGGCGGAGGTCCGCAAGGGCACCGATACCCGACTGGGTCGCGTGGTCGCCGTCAAGCGGCTGCGCACCGACCTCGCCAGCGACGCCACCTTCCAAGCGCGATTCCGTCGTGAGGCGCAGTCCTCTGCCTCGCTGAACCACCCGTCGATCGTCGCCGTCTACGACACCGGCGAGGAGATGGCTCCCGACGGTGTGGCGCAGCCCTACATCGTGATGGAGTACGTCGCTGGCCGCACGCTGCGCGACATCCTGCGCGAGGGGCGCAAGATCCTCCCCGAGCGGGCCCTGGAGATCACCTCGGGCGTGCTCTCTGCGCTGGACTACTCGCACCGTGCCGGCATCATCCATCGCGACATCAAGCCGGCCAACGTGATGCTCACCCCCGGCGGCGACGTGAAGGTGATGGACTTCGGCATCGCCCGCGCCGTCTCCGACGCCTCGTCGACGATGACCCAGACGGCCGCTGTCGTGGGCACCGCGCAATACCTCTCCCCCGAGCAGGCGCGCGGCGAGACCGTGGACTCTCGTTCCGACGTCTACTCCACCGGCTGCCTGCTCTACGAGCTGCTCACCGGGCGGCCGCCGTTCGTCGGCGACTCCCCCGTCGCAGTGGCCTACCAGCACGTGCGCGAGCCCGCCCAGTCGCCGTCGGTGCACGACTCCGAGCTTCCGCCCGAGGTGGACGCGATCGTGATGAAGTCGCTGGCCAAGCGCCTCGACGAGCGCTACCAGAGCGCCGCCGCGATGCGTTCGGACATCGAGCGCTACCTGGCCGGGCGGCCGGTCCAGGCGCCTGCCGTGGCCGCCGCCCCGATGGGGGTCGTGGGTGCCACCGGCGACCACACCCAGGTCCTCGCGCCGACCTCGAACCAGCCCGCCGTACAGCCGGCCGTGGCCAGCCACCGCCAGGACGACGAGCAGCCGAACCGCACGTGGCTCTGGGTGCTGATCGGCGTCCTGCTGATCGCGCTGATCGGTGCAGCCGCGTGGTTCATCCCCCGGATGGGCGACGACCCGCCGCCGCAGGTCGCGGTGCCCCGGGTGATCGGTGAGACCGAGGCCCAGGCGGTGAAGCAGATCGAGGCCGAGGGCCTGAGCGCGACGGTGACCGAGTCGGCCAGCGAGGACGTCGCCAAGGGCCGGGTGATCAAGACCGACCCCGCTCCGGACACGATGGTCGACGAGGGCGCGGACGTGGAGGTCGTCGTCTCCACCGGCAAGCCCGACGTGGAGGTGCCGAGCGTGGTCGGCAAGTCCGAGCAGGAGGCCACCGACCAGCTCGAAGCGGCCGGGTTCAAGGTCAACCGGGAGGAGCGCGACACCGATGACCCCGAGGGCGAGGTGATCGACCAGAATCCCGCGGCCGGCGAGCCCGCCACCAGTGGCAGTGAGGTGACCATCTTCGTCGCCGACGGTCCGGAGACGATTCCGGGTGTGGTCGGGATGTCCGAGGACGAGGCCACCGCGGCGATCAAGGACGCCGGGTTCGAGGTGAAGGTCGTCACCAGCACCGACACCACTCAGCCCAAGGGCGAGGTCATCGACCAGAGCCCGGGCGAGGGTGACTCGCTGAACAAGGGCGGAACCGTCACCATCGTGGTCTCGGCCTATGAGGAACCGAGCGAGACCCCGTCGTCGGAGACACCGACGCCGACCGAACCCGAGACGACCGAGAGTCCGCTGCCCGACGACCCGCTCGACCCG
>DATCYH010000176.1:0-2776 GCA_036570405.1 Nocardioides sp. | reverse complement strand
CGACCGGTCGCGGTCCCCGCTGCGGCTGCCGCCATGTCGGCCGTCCAGGAGGGGGCCGACGCGCTGGTCATCGACATCGCCAATGAGCACAGCGTGGTCATCGAGGGCCAGGACCTCACCGCGGTCGCTGCCGGCTGGCAGCTGGTCGAGGTCGACGGCGAGTTCGGATGGCTGCGCCCCCAGGAATGAGCCCAGAGGAATGAGCCCAGAGGAATGAGCCCGGAGGAATGAGCCCCGAGGGGTGAGTCGCCCCGATTTGAGCGATCACCTGCTCGGGGCGTAGTGTGTGCCACTGACCGATTCGCATGCGCTGGCAACAGTGAAGGCGGATCAGACAAAGCGGAGGCTCCGGCTTCCCACCCGCATCGACCGCCACAGGTCGTCGGGTCCGGTCCTGACAGGGCCGCGGAGGGCACGGCGTACGCCGAAGTGCCCGACGTGACCTGCTGGGGATGGGTTCGTGGCTCGCCACGGGAACATCTGGAGACTGGCTTCCGCTTATACGAGCGGAAGCCTTTTCTGTTTCCAGAACAGTCCCATCAAATCGTCCCCAGGAGGACCCATCAGCACAGAGCTGCGCATCAACGACCGGATCCGAGTTTCGGAGGTCCGCCTCGTTGGACCGAACGGCGAGACCGTGGGCATCGTCCCCACGGCCGACGCGCTGCGCCTTGCCCAAGAGGCCGACCTCGACCTGGTCGAGATCGCCCCCCAGGGCAAGCCGCCCGTCTGCAAGCTCATGGACTACGGGAAGTTCAAGTACGAGAACGCCCAGAAGGCCCGTGAAGCCCGGCGGAACCAGACGAACGTCATCATCAAGGAGATGAAGCTTCGTCCCAAGATCGACGCGCACGACTACGAGACGAAGAAGGGCCACGTCGTCCGCTTCCTCAAGGCCGGCGACAAGGTCAAGATCACGATCATGTTCCGCGGTCGTGAGCAGCACCGTCCCGAGCTCGGCTTCCGGCTGCTCCAGCGCCTCGCCGAGGATGTCGAGGAGCTGGGCTTCGTCGAGAGCTCGCCGAAGCAGGACGGCCGCAACATGATCATGGTGCTCGGCCCGCACCGCAAGAAGGCCGACGCGAAGGTCGAGATGCAGGCCGAGAAGGACTCCAAGGTCGCCGAGCGCAACGTCGCCGAGGCCGAGGAAGCCAACTTCCGCAAGGCATCCGCCGGGGCGAAGCCCGTGGCCCAGAAGAAGGAGCGCAAGCGCTCCGAGAACCTGGACCCCGAGATCGACGCCTGATCCCCACCCATCGTTCACAGCAAGCAGAGATAGAGAGCAGAGAGATGCCGAAGAACAAGACGCACTCCGGTGCCAAGAAGCGCTTCCGCGTGACCGGCTCGGGAAAGATCCTTCGCGAGAAGGCTGGCAAGCGCCACAACCTCGAGAAGAAGCCGTCCAAGGTGACCCGTCGGCTGACCGGCACCGTTGAGCTCGCCAAGGCAGACGTGAAGTCGGCCAAGAAGATGCTCGGTCTCTGAGACCCCCCTTTCCCGAACCAACTTCCCCGGGCCTGAGCCCGGGATCCAGCACCAAGGAGTCATAACGTGGCACGCGTCAAGCGGGCGGTAAACGCCCACAAGAAGCGCCGGGTAATCCTCGACCGCGCATCCGGCTACCGCGGACAGCGCTCGCGTCTGTACCGCAAGGCCAAGGAGCAGGTCACCCACTCGCTGGTCTACAGCTATCGTGACCGCAAGGCCAAGAAGGGTGAGTTCCGCAAGCTCTGGATCCAGCGCATCAACGCGGCTGCCCGTGCGAACGGCGTCACCTACAACCGCTTCATCCAGGGCCTCAAGGCCGCCGAGGTCCAGGTCGACCGCAAGATCCTCGCCGACCTGGCCGTCAACGACGCGCCGGCCTTCGCGGCTCTCGTTGAGCTGGCCAAGGCCAACCTCCCCGAGGACGTCAACGCTCCTCGCGCCGAGGCGTCTGCCTGATCCTCACGGATCAGCTGCAACGACACTGACGTGGCGAGCTTCCACACCGACCCGTTGTCCACGAACAACGACCGGGTCAAGAATGTGCGGAAGCTCGCCCGTCGCTCATTTCGCGCCGAGCACCGACAGTTCGTCGCCGATGGACCCAAGGCGGTCGAAGGCGCACTCACCGTCGCCGGCTGCGTGGTCGAGGTATTCGCCACCGCGAGCGCGAGCGACGAGTACGCCGACCTGCGCGCCCGAGCCGGGGCCCTCGAGGTCGCTTGGACGCTGGTTGACGACCGGGCGATGGGTTCGCTCTCGGACTCGGTCAGCCCGCAGGGAGTGATCGCGGTCTGCCGGTTCCTGGACAGGCCGCTCGAGCACGTCCTGGCCGGCACCCCGGGCCTCGTCGCCATCTGCGCCGACGTCAGGGACCCCGGCAACGCGGGCACGGTGATCCGCACCGCCGACGCGGCCGGAGCCGACGCGGTCGTGCTGGCGGGAAGCTCCGTCGACGCCTACAACCCCAAGACCGTGCGGGCCACCGTGGGCAGTCTCTTTCACCTGCCACTCGCGACCCAGTCCCAGCCCGCGGACGCCGTACGCCGTGCCCAGGGAGCCGGCCTGGTCGTGCTCGCTGCCGATGGTGCCGGTGAGATCGACCTGGACGACGCGGCCGACGACGGTCTGCTCGCCCGACCGACGGCGTGGCTGTTCGGCAACGAGGCCTGGGGCCTTCCTGCCGAGCTGGCCGCACTCGCCGACCACCGCGTCGCGATCCCGATCCACGGCAAGGCGGAGAGTCTCAACCTCTCCACCGCGGCCGCGGTCTGCCTCTATGCCTCGGCTC
>DATCYH010000175.1:0-3255 GCA_036570405.1 Nocardioides sp. | reverse complement strand
ACAAGATCGTCGTCATCAAGTACGGCGGCAACGCCATGACCGACGACACCCTGAAGCAGGCGTTCGCCGAGGACATCGCGTTCCTCAGGTTCGCCGGCTTCAAGCCAGTGGTCGTCCACGGCGGCGGTCCGCAGATCTCGCAGATGCTCGACCGGCTCGGCATCGAGTCCGAGTTCAAGGGCGGCCTGCGGGTCACCACCCCCGAGGCGATGGACGTCGTACGGATGGTCCTGGTCGGCAAGGTCCAGCGTGAGCTGGTCGGACTGGTCAACCAGCACGGCCCGGTTGCCGTCGGCCTCTCCGGCGAGGACGCCGGCCTGTTCACCGCGGAGGCGACCAACACGATCGTCGACGGCGAGGAGGTCGACCTCGGCCTGGTCGGCGAGGTGGCCAAGGTGCGTCCCGAGTCCGTCCTCGACCTGGTCGAGGCCGGTCGGGTGCCGGTCATCTCCAGCGTCGCCCCCGACGTGCACGGACTGGTCCACAACGTCAACGCCGACACCGCGGCAGCCGCCCTGGCCGCGGCGCTGGGAGCCGAGAAGCTTTTGGTGCTCACCGACGTCGAGGGCCTCTATCGCGACTGGCCGAACAGCTCTGACGTGATCGGCCAGATCAGCCCCGAGGGCCTCGAGGAGCTGATGCCCTCGCTGGCCTCCGGCATGGTCCCGAAGATGAAGGCCTGCCTGCAGGCCGTGCGGGACGGGGTGAAGCGCGCGACCGTCGTCGACGGCCGCGAGCCGCACGCCGTGCTCCTCGAGCTGTTCACCGACGAGGGCATCGGCACACAGGTGCTGCCCGGCGTCGACACCGTCATCCGGCAGGCCAAGAACCCGCCGGTCGCCAAGGAGTCCTGATGAGCACGACCGCCGGATCCGCCCAGGCCTGGCAGGAGCGGTACGCCGTTTCCCTGATGAACACGTTCGGTGCGCCCAAGCTGGTGCTCGCCCGCGGCGAGGGCTCGCGGGTGTGGGACGTGGACGGCAACGAATACCTCGACTTCCTCGGCGGCATCGCCGTGAACTCGTTGGGCCACGCCCACCCCGCGCTCGTCGAAGCGGTGAGCACGCAGCTGGGCACGCTCGGGCACACGTCGAACTTCTTCGCGACGGCTCCGCAGGTCGAGCTGGCCGAGAAGCTGCTGGCACTGCTCGGCGCCCAGGGGTCGGGCAAGGTGTTCTTCTCCAACTCCGGCACCGAGGCCAACGAGGCAGCCTTCAAGCTGACCCGGCGCACCGGTCGTACGCACGTCGTGGCGATGGAGCAGGGGTTCCACGGGCGGACCATGGGTGCCCTGGCGCTCACCGCGAAGGAGGCCTACCGGGCGCCCTTCGCCCCGCTCCCGGGCGATGTCACGTTCGTGCCCTTCGGTGACGTGGACGCGTTGCGCGCTGCGGTGACCGACAAGACCGCGGCAGTCATCCTCGAGCCCGTCCAGGGCGAGGCCGGTGTGAACCCCGCGCCTGCCGGGTTCCTCGAAGCGGCCCGGGAGATCACCACGGCCTCGGGTGCCCTGTTGTGGATCGACGAGATCCAGACCGGGGTGGGTCGCACCGGCGCCTGGTTCGCGCACGCGTCGTCCGGTGTCGTCCCCGACATCGTCACGCTCGCCAAGGGACTGGGCGGCGGCATCCCGATCGGAGCGACGCTGGCACTCGGCACGGCGGCGGACCTGCTCCAGCCGGGCAACCACGGGACCACCTTCGGTGGCAACCCGGTTGCCTCTGCCGCTGCGCTCGCCGTGCTGGCCACCATCGAGGCCGACGGCCTGCTGGACCACGCGCGCACGGTCGGCACCCAGTTGCGCGAGGGCCTGCTGACCGACGCCCGAGTGGTCGAGACGCGCGGCGACGGGCTCCTGATCGGGCTCGACCTGTGCGAGGACAAGTCCGCCGAGGTCGTCGCGGCAGGGTTCGCCGCCGGCTTCATCCTGAACAACCCGACACCGAACCGGATCCGGCTGGCCCCGCCGCTGGTGCTGACCACCGACGAAGCCGCCGCGCTGATCGATGCCTGGCCGGGCATCCTCGACGCAGCGGGTGTGGTCGCGCCATGAGCAGGCACCTGTTGCGGGACGACGACCTGTCCCCGGCCGAGCAGGCCGAGGTGCTCGCGCTGGCAGCGAGGATGAAGGCTGATCCCTTCGGCGAGGTCGTCGGCAAGCCGCTGGCCGGTCCGCGGACCGTCGCGATGATCTTCGACAAGCCGACGCTGCGCACGCAGTCCTCCTTTGCGGCCGGCATCGCGGAGCTGGGCGGCAACCCCCTGGCGGTCAACGGCGACCTGGCCCAGATCGGCGTACGCGAGTCGGTCGAGGACGTCGCGCGGGTCCTGGGACGTCAGGCCGCACAGATCGTCTGGCGCACCAACGACCAGGCAAAACTCGACGCGATGGCGCAGTGGTCCGGGGTGCCGGTGATCAACGCGCTCAGCGACGACTTCCACCCCTGCCAGCTGCTGGCCGACCTGCTCACGATCACCGAGCGCAAGGGTCGCCTGGCCGGCCTCACCGCGACCTTCGTCGGTGACGGGGCGTGCAACATGGGCAACTCGTGGCTGATCGCCGGCGCCACCGCCGGAATGCACGTGGTGGTCAGCTCACCGCAGGGCTATGAGCCGGCGGCCGAGATGGTCGCCCTTGCCCAGCAGATCGGCAAGCAGACCGGTGGTTCGGCCCGCCTCGAGCCTGAGGTCGGAGCCGCTGTCGACGGTGCGGACGTGGTGATCACCGACACCTGGGTGTCGATGGGCAAGGAGGGCGAGTCGCAGGCTCGACTTCGGGCGCTGGCCCCCTATGCACTGACCCGTGACCTGATGGGCAAGGCGGGTGCCGGGGCCATCGCGATGCACTGCCTGCCGGCCTATCGCGGCAAGGAGATCGACGCCGAGCTGATCGACGGCCCCGACAGCGTCGTGTGGGACGAGGCGGAGAACCGCCGCCACGCCCAGAAGGCAGTCATGGCATGGCTGCAGGAACAGGCGGGACGGAGCGCCAAGTGACCGAGTTCGCCACCACACCGCTGACCAAGAACGCGCGCCAGCAACTGATCGTGGACCTGCTCTCCACCAAGGAGATCAAGTCACAGGTCGAGCTGGCCGAGCATCTCGCCGAGCGCGGCGTGCACGCCACGCAGGCAACGTTGTCGCGTGACCTGGTCGAACTCGACGCGGTCAAGGTGCGCGCCCGCCAAGGCGGGTTGGTCTATGCGGTCCCCGCCGAGGGTGGTGACCGCACCCCGGCGACGGTGGGCGAGAGCG